>NZ_JABERS010000062.1:0-21627 GCF_013168745.1 Aeromonas sp. TW 6
GCTGAAGCAAAACAAATCACGTAATCTAAGCATGGCCAACAAGCGCAGGCTCTGCTGTCTGAATGAACAATATTTGTTCGAATGTATGGGGTTGTTCAAAGTATAAACACTGATGCGTCAGCCCTGGGGTGGAAGCCAATCTCAACGGGCGTCACAGCACCATGCTGTTGTGCGACGACCATTACCGCCAACTGGTGCGCCAGCAAAAGCGCACCGTCTCGCCGCTGGAAGCCTTGTTCGGCTCGCGCAGCGGCCTGTTCGAGGACTTCCTTGGCAGCGACTTCTTCCGCATCGGTGACGACGCACCGTCCATGGCGGCCGATACCGACGAGGTCGTCGATGCCTCGTTCGGCGAACCCGCCCCGGCCGGTACGGGCACCGCGCGCCGTCGCGGCAGTGGGCTCGCCAGCCGTATCAGCGAACAGTCCGAGGCCCTATTGCAGGAGGCCGCCCGACACGCTGCAGAGTTCGGGCGCGCCGAAGTCGATACCGAACACCTGCTGCTGGCGCTATCCGACAGCGACGTGGTCAAGACCATCCTGGGGCAGTTCAAGATCAAGGTCGATGACCTCAAGCGCCAGATCGAATCCGAAGCCAAGCGCGGCGATAAGCCGTTCGAGGGCGAGATCGGCGTGTCGCCCCGGGTCAAGGACGCGCTCAGCCGTGCTTTCGTGGCCTCCAACGAACTCGGCCACTCTTATGTCGGGCCGGAGCATTTCCTGATCGGGCTCGCCGAGGAAGGCGAAGGTTTGGCGGCCAACCTGCTGCGCCGTTACGGCCTCACGCCGCAAGCGCTGCGCCAGCAGGTAAGCAAGGTGGTCGGCAAAGGGGCCGAGGATGGCCGCGCCGAGACGCCGACCAACACGCCGGAACTCGACAAGTATTCGCGCGACCTCACCAAGATGGCGCGCGAGGGCAAGCTCGATCCGGTCATCGGCCGCGCGCAGGAGATCGAGACGACCATCGAAGTGCTGGCCCGGCGCAAGAAGAACAACCCGGTGCTGATCGGCGAGCCCGGCGTCGGCAAGACCGCCATCGTCGAAGGGTTGGCGCAGCGCATGGTGGCCGGTGAAGTGCCTGAGACGCTGCGCGACAAGCGCCTGGTGGAACTCAACATCAATGCCATGGTGGCTGGCGCCAAGTACCGGGGCGAGTTCGAGGAGCGCGTGCAGAAGGTGCTCAAGGAAGTGACCGAGCACCAGGGCGAGCTGATTCTCTTCATCGACGAGGTGCACACCATCGTCGGTGCAGGCCAGGGTGGCGGCGAAGGAGGGCTGGACGTGGCCAACGTGTTCAAGCCGATGATGGCGCGCGGCGAACTGAACCTGATCGGCGCCACCACGCTCAACGAGTATCAGAAGTACATCGAGAAGGACGCCGCGCTGGAGCGTCGCTTCCAGCCGGTGATGGTGCCCGAGCCGACGGTAGCGCAGACCATGATGATCCTGCGCGGCCTGCGCGACACCTTCGAGGCGCACCACAAGGTCAGCATCTCCGAGGATGCGATCATCGCCGCCGCCGAGTTGTCGGACCGCTACATCACCGCGCGCTTTTTGCCTGACAAGGCCATCGACCTACTCGACCAGGCGGCCGCACGTGTGAAGCTGTCGGCCACGGCCCGCCCGGTGGCGGTGCAAGAGCTGGAGTCCGAACTGCACCAGCTGCGGCGTGAGCAGGACTATGTGGCCTCGCGCAAGCAGTACGACAAGGCCGCCGAGCTGGGCAAGCACATCGAGGCCAAAGAGGCCGAACTCAAGAAGCTTGTCGAGGAATGGGAACGCGAGCGCGCCTCGGGCAGTGCCGAAGTCAAAGCCGAGCATGTCGCGCAGATCGTCTCGCGCCTGACCGGCATTCCGGTCAACGAGCTGACGGTGGAAGAACGCGAGAAGCTGCTGCATCTGGAGCAGCGGCTGCACGAGCGCCTCGTGGGCCAGGACGAAGCGGTGCGCGCGGTGGCCGATGCCGTGCGGTTGTCTCGCGCGGGCCTGCGCGAAGGCAGCAAGCCGGTGGCGACTTTTCTGTTCCTCGGGCCGACCGGCGTGGGCAAGACCGAGCTCGCCAAGGCGCTGGCCGAGTCCATCTATGGCGATGAAGGTGCTCTGCTGCGCATCGACATGTCCGAGTACGGGGAACGCCATACCGTGGCACGCCTGGTGGGCGCGCCTCCGGGTTATGTGGGCTATGACGAGGGCGGCCAGCTCACCGAGAAGGTGCGTCGCAAGCCCTACAGCGTGTTGCTGCTGGACGAGATCGAGAAGGCTCACCCCGACGTCTACAACATCCTGCTGCAGGTGTTCGACGACGGGCGGCTCACCGACGGCAAGGGCCGGGTGGTGGATTTCACCAATACCATCATCATCGCCACCTCGAACTTGGGCTCGGACATCATCCAGCGTCGGCTGAAGGCCCGTGGCGCCGCCGGCGAGGAATACGAGAAGACCAAGGGCGAGGTGATGGACGTGCTGCGCGGACACTTCCGCCCCGAGTTCCTCAACCGCATCGACGAGATCATCGTCTTCCATGCGCTGGGCAAGGAGGAGATCCGCCATATCGTCGGCCTGCAGCTCGATCGTGTGGCCCGCAACGCCGCCAGCCAGGGCGTGACGCTGACCTTCGATCAGACCTTGATCGATCACTTCGCGGAGGAAGGCTACAAGCCCGAGTTCGGCGCGCGTGAGCTCAAGCGGCTGATCCGCAGCGAGCTGGAAACTGCTCTGGCGCGCGAGATGCTCGGCGGCGGAATCGGCAAGGGCGATCACGCCAGCGCACGCTGGGACGACAAGGCCGAACGGGTGGTCTTCGAGCGCCAGGAGCCACCCGCAAAGCCGGCCGAGCCTGAGAAGCCCGATGCCGCGAACGTGGCCGAGACGCCGCCGAGCGACGCGAGCAAGCCTGCGCGCAAGAAAAAGTCAGCGGGCGGCGAATCTTGAGTCATGGGGAGGCTGTCGTGATCCTTCAATTGACCCAAGGACTTGTTCTTGATGGAAACGAAAAGTAGTAGGCGCTATTCAGAGTGAACCGGCGGCTCTGTTCGGTGCGTCATCCAATTCGCCGGCATTGTTCAAGGAGAACCGATATGTCTGCATTGACTCCGTGGGACCCCTTCCGGGAACTGGATGAATTGCAAGACCGCCTGGCGACGATGTTGGGACGGACACCCCAGCGACAGGGCGCCCGTACCAGCAACGAAGCCATGACCACGGCGGACTGGGCGCCAATGGTGGACATCAGCGAGGATGAGAACGCATTCATCCTCAAACTGGATCTGCCGGAGGTCCCCAAGGATGCCGTGCGCGTCAGCGCGGAAAACGGTGTGCTCACCATCAGCGGCGAGCGCAAACTGGAGAAAGAGGAGCAGGGCAAAAAGTTCCACCGCATCGAACGTGCGTATGGCCGCTTTGTGCGCAGCTTTGTCTTGCCTGACAACGTTGATCCGACCAAGGTGACGGCTTCGATGAAAGACGGCGCGCTGGAAGTGCGGCTTGTCAAGGCCGAGCAAGCCAAACCGAAACAGATTGAAATCTCAGTCAACTAACTTTAATTAGGAGCCCAAGATCATGAATATCAAACAGCCCCAATCAACCTTCTCCGCACTTGCCCTGGCGGTCGTCGTCGGACTGAGCGGACCGGCCCTGGCCCAATCGGCGGCAGGTTCTAGTCCAGGTGCTGCAGCACACTCTGCCGCATCCAAAGCGGCGCTGCCACAGGTAGATGACAAGGTCGCCCGGGAAGCCGCGAAAAAGCGCGCCGAACTCGCCCAAGATGCCATCACTGCGCTGGCCAAGACCCATGAGGCATTGATCCTCCTTGATGCAAGGAAGACCAAGGAGGCGCTCGCTGCGCTGGAACTGGCCAGCGGAAAGCTGGAACTGGTATTGGCGCGTGACCCAAAACTTGCTTTGGCGCCCGTCGATGCACGCGTCATCACCCATGACATCCACGCCAACGTGGAATCGGTCAAGAAAGCGGTCGAGTTGTCTCGGGAGTTGTTGGATGATGGCGAGGTGCAAAAGGCACGGCCCATTGTTGCCAATCTTGCCAGCGAAATCGTGATCGAAACCGACAACCTGCCGATGGCAACGTACCCGGCAGCGATCAAGTCGGCCGCACGGCTCATCGACAGCGGCAAGATCGACGACGCCAAGGCGGAACTCGCCCGAGCACTGAACACGCTGGTGGTGACCTCGGTCGCCTCTCCTCTGCCCGTGCTACGGGCCGAAGCCGCGATGGCAAAAGCGGAAAAGCTGGCCGAGACCGACAAGCGCGATGCCAAACAGAGCGAGGAGCTCAGCGCCCTGCTGGCCTACGTGCGCACGGAAATCGAGCTGGCGCAGATCCTGGGTTATGGCAAGAAGGCGGACTTCAAACCCATCTTCGATCAGGTGAAGTCCATTGAGCAAAAGTCGGCTGGTGGCAAAAGCGGCAAGGGATGGTTCGACGAGTTGAAGACGCGCATCCAAAAGCTGTTTTGAGGTGATGAAGGGGCTGACTGCTCTGTCGGTCAGTCTCGCGATGTTCGCAGTCAGCCCCAATAGATTCGCCTATTTTCACTAACTCACACGAGGCATATCACCATGAATGAGCAAACATCGAATCCCAATGCGACGAACAAAGAAATAAACGAACAGGCCGCGGTAAGCAGCCTTCCTGTCAGTCCAGAGGCCAAGGCTGAAGTCGTCACGGAGGTACAGCCTGAGGTTCAGAAGGAAACGGACTCGCAGGCGGCAGACAAACGTAAACAAGTCCTCGATGAGGCCGTCTCGGCCTTGGCGCTGACCAAATCAGCGCTGGCCGCACTTGACGGAAAGGACGCTGCACGCGCATTGGCAACGCTGGCCGAAGTGACGGGAAAGCTGGAGCTGATCGTTGCGCGCGAACCCACGCTCGCCCTGGCCCCCGTTGATGTGCGCACCATCGTGCACGACTTGTTCGCCAACACGGAAACCATTGAGGCGATGACCGACGAGGCGCTGGATGCCCTCAAACATGGCGAGGTGCAACAGGCACGTCACGTGCTGGCTTTGCTGGCCAGTGAAATCGTGATCGCGGTCACCAACATCCCTCTGGCGTCCTATCCCGCAGCCGTGAAGTCAGTCGTGCCGCTGATCGATCAGGGCAAGATTGAAGAAGCCAAAGCCGCGCTGCAGGCAGCGCTCAGCACGCTGGTCGAGACGCGCAGCGTGCATCCGCTGCCCGCCCTGCGCGCCAGGCTGCTCCTGAAGCGCGCCGAGACCTTGGTAGAAGATGGTCAGCGGAGCGAAGCGTCCAATGAGCGCCTGGAGACATTGTTGAACGAAGCGCGGCAGCAGTTGGAAATGGCAGAACTGCTGGGCTATGGAAAGAAGAAGGACTTTGAGCCCCTGTATGCTGAACTCAAGAAAGTCGAGCAAAAGACGGCTGGGGGAGGCGGCGGAAAAGGCTGGCTCGATGAAATCAAGGCAAAGCTGTCCAAGTTGTTCTGAAACCGCTGGATAGGGCGTAAGAGGGGCGCGTCGCGCCCCTCTCTTGGCTCAGGAGTGTTTGCTTTTTCACCCCATTAGATCTTTAGGAGATATAGCATGAATACAGACACCATCACCGATTCCAGTGCGGATGAGCCCACCAAAACACTGTGTTCATTGACCGAAAATTGGTGGATTTTTGCGTTGCGCGGTGTCTTGGCATTGATTTTCGCAGCCCTTGCGTTCTGGATGCCACAATCGGCTCTGTTGGCCATGACCTTAGTGTTCGGCGCATTTTCCTTGGTCAATGGCGCTTTCAACTTGGTTGCAGCGGTGCGCCATATCCAGAAAAAAGAGCGCTGGGGCTGGCTGCTGTTCAGCGGCATTGTCGGCATACTTACCGGCGTCGTCGTCCTGGTTGCTCCTTGGGTCGCCGCGATGGTCATGGCTTCTTTTTTATGGGCTAGCGTGGGGTTCTGGGCGATTTTCACCGGTGTGCTGGAGATATCCGCCGCCGTTCGGCTGCGTCAAGAAATCAAGGGTGAAATCTGGCTTGCCTTCAGTGGACTGCTCTCGATTGTCCTTGGCGCTATCGTCTTGTGGGTATTTTTTTCCCGTCCGGTCGAGTCATTCGTGGCCGCAGGCTGGCTGTTGGGCTTCTATGCGGCAGTCTATGGTGTCACGCTTTTGTTCTTGAGTTGGCGTCTTCGCAAAACGCGCCAGGGATAAGAACGGGTCAAACTAAATTCTATGGATATGAGCATTTTCGGTTCGTGCCTCCATAGAAATAACATCAAAGGAGTCATGCATGCAGATTCAATATAGCTATCGAGCTATCGACAAAGAGTTTCATGAACCATGGCAGAGAGCTTTGGGAAATGTGATCGAGCGCGCCCTCAAGCCATTGCTCGACAAACACACTAAACATTCAGTGCGACTTCAAATCGTCCTTGATCGCGACAAGACCAAGCGGCAATTTCTGGCCAGTGGCTATATGCACCTGCCCGGCAAAAAGATTGTCAGCGTTACTGTATCACATGACGAGCTGACGCCCCTCGCGCAGATGCTCGCACAGTCGTTGTTCCGTCAGGCCAAGAAGCATTTTGACCGGCTGCATGCTCAGGACCAAATCAAGCGCAAAGCACGACGCGAGCGCTTGCGCGAGCTCAAGGTGCGGATTGCCGCAAAACCCGCGTCAGCCGCCCATGAGGCCAAAGTGACCCGAATGCCTCTACTGTCGAAACTTGAGGCTGTCGCAAGGCGTGAGCTGGCTTATCTGCGGGCCGTCGGCGATTTACCGCGCGATTATCCGACGCTGCGCGACGTGGTGGATGAAGCGATTGTCCGAGCTGAGGTGGAATGGCAATCCGTGCCGGGGGAAAAAGAGGCTTACACCGGTCTTTTGAAGCATCTGTTCGCCGTCCTGGATAACGAAGTGGCAAGCAGCCGGCAATTTGGCGAATTCGTTTCTCTGGACGCGCCGGTCGAACCGGATGCCCAAGACGTCGCCGAGGCCATGGTGGAAGAGGAAGTCTTCGAATTTTATCAGCCCGATGACACACTCAGGCTGGCCGATATCATCGCTGACAGTCAGCATCCCGATGCCGCAACGATCGCGGAACAGGAGGAGCTAGTTGATCGGTCGAGCGAGTTCGCTTTTGCATTCGACCTGCTGAAGGACATGCCGCGTTTGTGGCGGCGCATTTTTCTGCTTATCCGTGTGGACGGGCTGGATGCCAGCAGCGTCTCTGAAATCCTGCTGATTCCTAGTAAGGAAGATACTGTCCAAAGGTGGCTCATGCCGGCCGAAGCGTTCATCGCTGCTCATTTGGAAGAGGCCGGAGTAAGCAAAGACGGGAACGATTGGCTCCAAGGCGTTGATTGGTCGGCATTGTCTGCGACCCGAAGCGCGGCAGCCTCACTGTGGTCCAAGGAGGCGAACCATGAAGAATGATCTTCACCTCGTCTGTCCGCATTGCCAGTCCATCAACCGCGTACCGACTGCGAAGCTATCGGAACATCCCAACTGCGGCCGCTGCCAGCAGCCCTTGTTCACGGGCGAACCCATCGAGTTGACCACGGCGACGTTCTCGCGCCACGTGGAGCGCAGCGACCTGCCACTGTTGGTCGATTTCTGGGCACCTTGGTGCGGGCCGTGCAAGATGATGGCCCCGCAGTTCCAGCAAGCGGCGCGCCAGCTCGAACCCAGGGTCAGGCTGGCCAAGGTCAATACCGAGGCAGAACCCCACCTGGCCGCGCAGTTCGGCATCCGCAGCATTCCGACGCTCGCCCTGTTCCAGGGTGGGCGGGAGATCGGGCGTCAGGCCGGCGCCTTGGGCGCGCAGGACATCGTGCGCTGGGCATCTGCACAGGTGGGGCGCTGACCGATGCAGGACTTGCTCGGCGCCACCCTGATCCTGCTGGCGGCATGCAGCCTCGCGGCGGTGGCGACGGCGGCGTTCAGAGTACCCGCCTTGCTGGGTTACCTCGCCGTCGGCGCCTTGCTGGGCCCGTCGGTCAGCGGTGTAGTCGCGCCGGGAGAAGCGCTTGATTTTCTGTCCGAGCTGGGCGTGGCCCTGCTGCTGTTCATGGTTGGGCTGGAGTTCTCCCTCGGGCACTTCTGGCTTTCCCGTAAAACCGTATTGGCGGCCGGCAGCTTGCAGATGATCGCTGTCGCCACGCCACTGACCTTGATGTTGATGTGGCTGGGACAGCCAGTTCAGAGCGCTGCGTTGCTCAGCACTGCGGCGGCCATGTCGTCCACGGCGCTGGTCAGCCGACAGCTGGCCGACCAAGGCGAGCTCACCACCCGCCACGGTCGCAGCGCCATCGCCGTGCTGGTCTTTCAGGACCTGGCCAGCGTGCCCCTGCTGGCCCTGCTGGCGATCTGGGCGCGCGGCGAGTCGCCGAAGATCGAGAGCGTGCTGCTCGAAGTGTTGGGCGTGCTGATGTTGTTCGCGGCAGCGGCCCTCGCCTCCCGTCGTCTGTTGCATGGCCTGCTGGGCTGGGTGGCGCGGCAGGGCCACGAAGAATCCTTCGTGCTGGTTTCCTTGTGCGTGGTGGTGGCTGCCGCCGCTGCTGCACACGCGGTCGGCGTATCCGCCGCCCTGGGTGCGTTTTTGGCCGGCATGGTGCTGGGCGAGAGCGACTTCCGTCACCACATGGAAAGCCACCTCAAACCGTTTCGCGATGTGTTGTCGGGGGTGTTCTTCGTGACTGTCGGCCTGCAGCTGGACGGAGCACAGATTCTTTCGGCACCGCTGACGGTGTTGGCGTGGCTGGCAGTGCTGGTGCCGGTCAAGATCGTGTTCAATACCCTGGCCTTGCGGGCGACGCGCTTGTCCGCCCTCGATGCCTGGCGCACGGGCATAGCGTTGGGGCATGGCGGCGAGTTCGCCCTGCTGTTGTTGGGCATGGTCTTGCAGCAGCATCTGATCCCCGCGACCGTCGTACAACCCATGCTAGTTGCGCTGGTGCTCAGCATGGCCCTGGCACCGCTACTGATCCGCCATCACGATGTACTTGCCCGGTTCTTGAGCCGCACCGGCGGCGTCATTCAGCCACCCCAGGCTGAAGAAGTCGAGATCGCCGCGCAGACGGCGCGATATCGAGACCATGTCATCGTTTGCGGCGCGGGCGAGCTTGGCCTGACAGTCAGCGAGATTCTTCGCCACGCCGGCGTGGCGCATCTGCTGCTGGAGGCGGACGCGCAGAAGGTCGAGGCCGCGCGTGCCGCCGGCGCGCCGGTGTTCCATGGCGATGCCAGTCGGCCCGATACCTTGCTGGCTGCCGGCTTGACGCATGCGCACATGGTGGTGCTGACGTTCGCCCATGCCCAGCAAGCGTTGCGCATCGCCCAGGCGATTGCCGAGCGCCGTCCGGCGCTGACCTTGTGGGTGTCATGCAGAAGTACGACCGCGGCCGATGCATTTCGCGCCATGCCCAACGTGCGCGTGTACCAGCAATCCTTTGCCGCAGCTATTGGGCTGGCGGAACAGGTGATGTCGACGCTTGGCATGTCGACCGAGTTGATTGAAGGACACATCAGTGCAATGCGCCGCCGTCTCGACAGCAGCCGTTTTCCAGGGAGTTCATAGTCATGAAATCAAAACGCCTTAACCCATTTCAGGTCTTGCGTGACCAATTGGCCATCATGAGTTTTTACGAGCGCTTCGAGCAGGTCGTCGCGCTCGTGCTGTCGGCGGTGATCGCCGTCATCATCATGGTGTCGCTGTTCCAGCTCATCTCCATCGTCTTCACGCTGCTGGTTCTCGATGCCTTCAATCCCCTGGACCACAAGGTATTCCAGAGCGTGTTCGGCATGATCATGACGCTCTTGATCGCGATGGAGTTCAAGCATTCCATGGTGCGCGTGGCGCTGCGTCGGGACAGCATCATCCAGGTTAAGACGGTGGTCCTGATCGCGGTGATCGCACTCTCCCGCAAGTTCGTGATCCTCGACTCCGACGCGAGCCCCGCAAAGATAGCCGCGCTGGCAGGCGCCACGCTGGCTCTGGGTGCGACCTACTGGCTGCTGCGCAAGCGCGGCGACCGCGCCGCCGAGACCTCTGAGCATGACCCGTCATCATCCGAGTGATCCGCGCACTGCGCTCTTGCAACACCGCTGGCTCAACCGCCTGCAGACCGGGCTGTTGGTCCTGACCCTGGTCGGGATCGCAGCCGCAGCAGGGAGACTGCCATTTGGGGAAGGCTGCCTGTGGCTCGCGCTGTTTGCCGTTGCAGGTGCGTTGCTGCTGGACCCGGTAGCCGCGTCGGCGCTGAGCTTGCGCCTGTACCGCGTACGGGCCTTGCACCCGCAACAAGCCCACGAGATGTGGGCCCTGTTGCGCGAGCTGCCCGCCACGCCGGTGCCGCACTATGTGCCCAGTGCCGTCGTCAACGCCTTCGCCACCGGATCGAAGCAGGAGGCATCGATCGCCCTCACCGATGGCCTGCTGCGCAGCCTGAGCCCACGCGAGCTGGCGGGTGTGCTCGCGCACGAGGTCGCGCACATCACTAATGAGGATCTGCGTATCATGGGGCTGGCGGATTCCGTCAGTCGCCTCACGTGCCTACTGGCCCTTATGGGACAGATCGCGATCCTGCTCAGCCTGCCCGCGCTGCTGGTTGGCGCGGCGGAGGTCTATTGGCCTGGTCTATTGTTATTGGCCGCATCGCCCCAACTGGCCCTGCTCGCACAGCTCGGCTTGTCTCGCGTGCGTGAGTTCGACGCTGACCGCCTCGCGGCGGAACTGACTGGCGACCCGCAGGGGCTTGCGTCAGCGCTGGCGAAAATCGAGCGGGTCAGCCGCTCCTGGCGTGCCTGGCTGCTGCCCGGATGGGGCAATCCGGAACCCTCCTGGTTGCGCACGCATCCGGCGACGGCTGAACGCATTGAGCGCTTGCTGGAACTTGCTCCGCCGCCCGCGATGCCGCCGTTTCCATCGGCCCGTTTCGTCCCCGAGGTGACCGTATCACCACGTCCGCCACGCTGGCGCACCGGCGGCCTTTGGCGCTGATTTCAACATGGAGAATGACGTGACCTACCCCGACCCCTACAGCCGCCCGGCGCCGGATCGATTCATCCGGCGCTGGCTCGTCATCACTGGCTGCATCGCCGCACTCATGCTGCTGTGGCAGTTCCTGCCCGCCATCGAAGCCTGGTTCAGTCCCCACGAAACGCAGGAGCGCACGGTGACGCCGCGCGGCGACCTGGCCGCCGACGAAAAAACCACCATCGAGCTGTTCGAGAAATCGCGCGGGTCGGTGGTTTACATCACCACGGCACAACTAGTGCGTGACGTCTGGTCGCGCAATGTCTTTTCCGTGCCGCGCGGCACCGGCTCCGGCTTCATCTGGGACGATGCCGGCCACGTGGTGACCAACTTCCACGTGATCCAGGGGGCATCGTCTGCCACGGTCAAACTGGCCGACGGTCGCGATTATCAGGCTGCGCTCGTTGGCGCCAGTCCTGCGCACGACATCGCGGTACTCAAGATTGGCGTCGGCTTCAAGCGCCCGCCGGCGGTGCCGGTGGGCACCAGTGCCGATCTCAAGGTGGGGCAAAAGGTCTTTGCCATTGGCAATCCCTTCGGGCTCGACTGGACGCTCACCACCGGCATCGTCTCGGCGCTTGACCGCACCCTTTCCGGCGACGCCAGTGGCCCGGCCATTGACCACCTGATCCAGACCGACGCCGCTATCAACCCCGGCAATTCCGGTGGCCCGCTGCTCGATTCGGCTGGGCGGCTGATCGGCATCAATACCGCCATCTACAGTCCGTCTGGCGCCTCGGCCGGAATAGGCTTTGCGGTGCCGGTCGATACCGTCATGCGCGTGGTGCCGCAACTCATAAAGACCGGCAAGTACATCCGTCCGGCGCTGGGCATCGAGGTGGATGAGCAGCTCAACACGCGTCTGCAGGCGCTGACCGGCAGTAAGGGCGTATTCGTATTGCGCGTGACGCCGGGCTCGGCGGCGCACAGGGCCGGGCTCGTCGGCGTCGAGGTCACCGCAGGCGGCATCGTGCCCGGCGATCGCGTTATCAGCATCGACGGTATCGCCGTTGACGACGTCACCACATTACAGGCCCGGCTAGACGACAAGAACGTTGGAGATGTTGTGGTCTTGTTAGTGGAGCGGGCCGGCAAGACTCGCGAGATGCTTGTGGAACTACAACCGGGAGTTTGATGGAAAGTGGGTCATGGATCTGCACAGCGAAGCAGCCAAGCGACTTCAGCCTTGCGCCGAACTACGAGCCCTAGCTAGTGCAGTGGGGGGAAGGCTGTTTAGGTTAAATGGATATAAGGGTGTCATTTTTGATTGTGTTTTTAAAAGAAGGTGTTGATTTTTTTGGGTAAGCATTTAGGGCGTCCAAGGGTTGGAGCAGTTGGCACGGATGAGAGAGCTCAATGCTCGCTAGGGATTGGATCTATGTGTTTTTTCTGACTGACTGCTTACGTGTTGGAACGGGCAACATCGGAAAAGGATGAATCTTTATTTTCACCATTTACCGTATTTTTCGAGCCTGGGCGAAAATTAGGATGATACTTTAGCGCCCTTAATCATTCTCCCATGAAAGGCAAAACGATCCAGTCTCGGGTGTAAGTGCTCACAACATACTGATATAAAAGGGATTTTTTATGAATAGGAGAGCGCGCGACGTTTCTCTCTGTTTTTAGGGTTAGGATGAAATTTTATTTGCATCCCACAGGTGTATTCGAGCAATAAAGATTCATACCAAGGGAAGGTGCGAATAAGTACCCTATGTGCCAAAACTAAAAAGTTTAGCCATTTAATATCAATAATTTAGAATGGTGTGTTTTTGTGCCAAGTGACTTGTTAGCACCTTCCCTAGCCGATGTAGTTTCAGCTCTTGGCCTTCTTGGCGCGGAAGAGCAGCATGTGCCAACAAATTCAGTTGAGCAAAGAATGAGGGTACCGTTGCGTCGGAAGAGAGTGGCATATGGTTCATGACGAGTTGGAGACTCTCAAGGTTGAAAATCAGCGATTGATTGCCCTGCTCGAACAGCACGGTATTGAGTGGCGGTTGCCTCAGCCATTGCTCTGGCAAGAGCGGGAATCAGTGCAGTCGCGGCTTTCTCCGACAGAGAAGGTGGCGCTATTTCGGAGGCTGTTTCGTGGTCGGTCTGATGTTTATCCTGTTCGCTGGGAAAGCAAAACAACAGGTAAATCAGGCTATGCCCCCGCTTGTGCGAACGAATGGCGTGCCGGGATCTGTGAAAAGCCCCGGATCAAGTGTGCAGACTGTCGCAACCGCCTGCTGAGCCCTCTGTCCGATGATGTGATTTATGATCACCTCGCTGGTCGCCATACAGTGGGTGTATATCCGTTACTGGAGGATGACTCTTGCCATTTTCTTGCCATTGATTTGGATGAGGCTGATTGGCGCGAGGATGCATGCGCGATAATTCGCTCCTGTGAAGAGCTGGGTGTGCCTGCTGCACTGGAAATTTCCCGCTCTGGTCAGGGGGCGCACGTATGGATATTTTTCGCCAGCCGTGTGCTGGCACGGGATGCCAGACGTCTCGGTTCGGCCATCATCAGCCATACCTGCTCCCGTAGCCGGCAGTTGAAGCTTGAGTCTTACGACCGGCTGTTTCCCAATCAGGACACCATGCCTAAAGGTGGCTTCGGTAATCTGATTGCCTTGCCGCTACAGAAGGGGCCAAGAGAGAGTGGTTGCAGTGTGTTCGTCGACACGGAGCTGCGTCCCTACCCGGATCAATGGGCATTCCTGGCGAGCATCCAGCTAGTGGCTGCACACGATATTGAGCCGACTATCTTGCGAGCGACAGGGAGTGCACATCCTTTGGATGTCACCTTCATCGATGATGAGGATCTGGCTACACCCTGGAAGCGGGGTAACTCGCTCGTGAAGAAGCTGGCTGGACCGATGCCAAAGTCTCTTAACGTGACACTGGCCGATCTGCTCTATTTAGAGAAAGAGAGGCTTTCCCAGCCGTTAGCCAATCGTCTGATCCGGTTGGCCGCTTTCCAGAATCCTGAGTTCTATAAGGCCCAAGCCATGCGAATGTCGGTTTGGGACAAACCACGTGTAATTGGTTGCGCTGAAAATTACCCCCAGCACATAGCATTGCCTCGTGGCTGCCTTGATGCAGCTCTCGAGCTACTGAGGGACAATGGTATCGACAGCCACTTGATCGACGAACGTTTCGGTGGGGAGGCTATCAATGTGGCTTTCGCTGGAGCTCTGCGCCTCGATCAAGAAGCTGCTGTGTCGGCAATGTTGCATCACGACATTGGCGTACTGTGCGCCCCGACTGCTTTTGGCAAGACAGTTACTGCCGCCGCTATGATCGCGCGTCGTGGGGTGAACACCTTGGTGTTGGTTCATAGAACTGAACTGCTCAAACAGTGGCAAGAGCGTCTGCAAACTTTTCTCGGTGTCAGCAAGGGTTTGATTGGCACTATCGGTGGCGGCAAGTCCAAGCCCACCGGCAAAATAGATATTGCCGTGATGCAGTCAGTCTCCAGGCGGGGAGAGGTTAACCCGCTCGTTGAAAACTATGGCCAAGTGATTGTGGATGAATGCCATCATGTTGGGGCGGCTTCTTTTGATGCCATTCTGAAAAGAACGAAGGCAAAGTACGTACTGGGCCTGACAGCAACTCCCATCCGTCGTGATGGTTTGCAGCCGATCATCTTTATGCAGTGTGGGCCGATTCGGTATACGGCGGCTAAACCGGAAACGGCTCCACAAGATCTGGAGGTTGTGCCCCACAGGTGGTTTTCCCACATTGAACTCCCCGTCGGCGCAGGTATCCAGGATGTTTTTCGGCAACTTGCTCATGATCGGGAGAGAACCGAAGCCATTGCTGCCGAGGTGCGCAACGCAGTTGCATTGGGGCGTAAGGTGCTTGTCCTGACAGAGCGCACCGAACACCTTGAGGCAATAAAGGCAGCCCTCGACGATCTGATACCTCGACCATTTGTGCTGCATGGGCGAATGTCCAAGCGGCAACGCTCAACGTTGGTGGCCGACTTGGCTGATTTAGCGCCTGATGCACCACGTATTCTATTGGCTACAGGCAAATTGGTAGGCGAGGGTTTTGACCACCCACCGCTTGATACGCTTATCCTTGCGATGCCTGTGTCTTGGCGGGGCACACTGCAACAGTATGCTGGGCGTCTACACCGGGATCATGTGGGCAAAACAAATGTGCGAATCATAGACTTCGTCGATTTAGGCCACCCGGCGTTACTGCGCATGTGGGACAAGCGGCTGCGGGGATATAGGTCTATGGGGTACCGGATTAGTGACGATGACAACAGGGACACAACATCAGCTTCGGTCTGACATGATTTTGACGATAAAGGATGAAACTATATTTTCATGATTATCGGTAAGTGTGGACTGTGATGTCTTTGTCAGGATGATACTTCAGCTCATGGGTTGAACGTAAAATGACCAAATTTGGTGGTTTTGATTGCATATTAGGATGAGACTTTATTTTCATCCCACAAAAGAGCCGCATTGCGGCTCTTTTTGTTTGTCTGATCGAGTGGCCGTTATGACAGCCGCAGGTTGGTGATGGTCACGTCGTCCAGCGAGGGCACTATGATGCCGCTGGAGATGCTCTTGGCGATCGCCTGGTTGCGGTTCTTGGAGTCAGTCTTGTTGGTGACCTGATTGAGGTGGAAGTTCACGGTACGCTCGCTGATGCCGAGGATGGTGGCGATCTCCCAGGAGGTCTTACCCTCGCTGGCCCAGAACAGGCACTCCTTCTCCCGATCCGACAGCTCGGTCAGGTGCTTCATCAGCTCGGGTCTGCGCTTTATCAACTGCAGTGCCGCACCGAAGATATAACTGGCGCAAAACGACAGTGTGGGAGCGTTTTCAAACATCAGTTCAGAATTGGACTTCTCCTTGCTGATGAAGGAGAGGATGCCGTGCTCCCCCTGCGGGGTGTGGAGCGGGAAGGAGACGCCGTTTCTCACCCCGAAGTCGGCGGCCAGATTCATCACCTCCCTGCTGGCACTGGGTAGCCAGGGGGAATCGCAATCGAGCTTGTTCCAGAAGATGGGCTGGGTCTGCTTCAGCCCCAGGAAGACGACCGGATCCTGGGTCAGGTAGTGGCGCTCCGAATAGGCGTCGAACCAGCTGGTGGGACAGTTGTTGAACAAGGCCACATGGGACTTTTGCATGCTGATGGGAAAAATGATCAGCAGCCGAAAGTAATCAAAGCCCATCTGATGGCTGAAGCGCTCCAGTTGCTGCTGGATATCGCTCGTTTTCTTGGCCTTGGTGAACCGATCTATGTGTTCCCAGATCGCATCGTTAAACATGTAACTCTCCTTTTTCGACCACTCATCATCCTGATCGAAAAGACATTTTTTAGTTATTTAGAATGGTGTTGTGACTAACAACGCCAGTAATTCCCGTGCTTGTCTAAAAAGTATCCTGTTTTTTCAGCCGCAGGCCAAGAAAATCATCTGATTGCCACTGGCCCGACTCTTTGAGACAATGAGAATAGTTATCATTGTTAAGATTTATATCATGAATAAGTTTTGGGGTTTGGCCTTGTTGCCACTGTCAGTCCACTTCGCTGCTGGCGCCGACGAGCTGGTCGCACCGGCACTGAAAAACAGCATCGCCGCCGGGAAAGCCTCCCAGCAGCGCGTGGAAAAAGCCGCCGATGCGGCCGTTGCCGCCCGGCTGGAGCTGCAAAATGCCCAGCTGCAACTGCGCGATCTGGAAGCTTACAACCGCTACATGCAGTCTCTGGTGGCCGATCAGCAAAATGAGTTGGGTAAATTGAGCAAGCAACTGGAGGCGGTGCAAGAGACCCGTCAGGGCTTGATCCCGCTGATGTTGCAGATGCAGGCCGACCTGGAGCAGCTGGTACAAAACGACATCCCGCTGCGCAAGGAAGATCGCCTGGCGCGGGTTGAACAGTTGAAAGCGACCCTGGCCCGAGCCGATGTGAGCGAGGCGGAGAAGTTCCGCCAGCTGCTGCAGGCCTACCAGATTGAAGCCGAATACGGCAGCCGGTTGGATAGCTACTCTACCGAGCTGGCGCTGGACGGCGCACCGCGCCGGGTCGATGTGCTGGCGGTGGGCCGGGTCTCCCTGCTGGCGATGACCGCCGATCGCTCCCAGGCGTGGCGCTGGTCTGCGCAGAGCAAGCAATGGCAAGCCCTCGACGGCCAGTGGCTTTCCCCCATCGCCGAGGCGCTGGAGATGGCTGCCGACAAGAAAGTTCCCCAGTTGTTGAATGTCCCCCTTTCGGTCAGCCGTGGTCAGGAGGCCCAGTCATGAGCGTCACCATGAAGTGGTTACCCCTTGCCCTCGCCCTCTCTCTGGGCACCACAGCCGCCGTGGCCGAGGAAGCCTGGCAGCAGCAGGAACAGGCCCGTGAACAGAAGGCTCAGCAGGATCTGGCGTCTGTCTCCAGGGATCTGAGCAGTGCCCGTGCCAAGCTGGCCGAGGCCCAGCGCCTGAGCAAGGAGCTGGCCAGCCAGTTCGCGGCCAATGAAAAGCAGCTGGTGGAGCTCAATACCCAATGGGAGCAAGCCTCCGGCGACATGAACGACATCTTTGCGGTCACCCGTCAGGGCGCCAGCGATGCGGTCAAGTTGCTGAGCGAATCCGCCGTCGAGGGCCAGTATCCTGATCGTCTCGCCCCGCTGAAAACCATGGCACAGGATAAACAGGTGCCTGATCGCGCCGCCCTTGCCCTGCTGCCAGCCACCTTGCTGCAGGAGATCCGCGAATCGGGCCGGGTTGCCCAGTTCAACGGCAAGGTGCTTGATGCCCAGGGCGTTGCCAGCGAGCAGACGTTTACCCGGATCGGCAGCTTCGCCCTGCTGGGCGATGCTGGTTTCTTGCAACCGGGGGCCGAAGGCCTGAGTCCGGTGCTGGGCCTGCCAGGCAGCGTGCTTTCCGCTGTGGCCGCTTATCAGGGTCAGGAGGGAGAAGCGTTGCCGCTGGATCCCTCCCACGGTGTTCTGCTCGATATGCTGGCCCAGGCGCCCACCTTCTGGCAGCAAGTCCAGCAGGGCGGCCAGGTCGGCGCCATCATCGTGCTGCTGGCCGCTATCGGCCTGGGGATCGCTGGAGTACGGCTGTGGAGCCTCTCTCGCGAACTGGGTCGGGTTCGTCGCCAGCTCAAGAGCGGTGAATATCATGCCGACAACGCCCTCGGCCGGGTGCTGACGGTGGCTGACAAGCATCCAGAACTGAGCATGGAGACCCTCGAACTGCGTCTGGATGAGGCGATCCTGCAGGAGACCCCTCGCCTGGAGCGCGGCATCGGCATGGTCAAGGTGATCGCGGCCATCGCCCCCATGCTGGGTCTGCTCGGGACAGTGACCGGTATGATCGGCACCTTCCAGGCCATCACCCAGTTCGGTACCGGCGATCCCAAGATCATGGCGGGCGGCATCTCCATGGCCCTGGTCACCACGGTGCAGGGTCTGGTAGCGGCCATTCCGCTGATCCTGGCCCACAGCCTGTTGCAGTCCCGTTTCACCGAGCTCTCCAACGTGCTGGAACAGCAGGTGGCCGGGATCCTGGCCGAGCGGGCCGAAAGCAATGGTGACAGGGTGGAGCGGGTAGCATGATGCTCGACATCTGGCAGCAGTTGCAGAGCTTCATGGGCCGTGGCGGCCCGGTGCTCTGGGTCATTCTGGCCTTGCTGGTGCTGATGTGGATTCTGATGATCGAGCGGCTGCTCTACCTCAACCTGGGGTTTGCACCGTTGCAGCGTGAGCTGCTGGGCCGCTGGCAGGCGCGTCGCGAGCGTCACAGCTGGCACGCTCGCGCGATTCGCGGGCGCTGGCTGGCAGAAGTGGAGCTGGCGCTCAACCGTCATCTGATCTTCATCCGCACCCTGGTGGTGCTCTGCCCCATGCTGGGGTTGCTGGGTACAGTGACCGGCATGATAGGCGTATTCGATGCGCTGGCTGCGGCCAACCGCTTTAACCCGGAGAGCATGGCGGGCGGGATCTCCCGCGCTACCATCCCCACCATGGCAGGCATGGTGGTGGCCCTCTCCGGCGTGTTGTTACTGAGCCGGCTCGAGAGTCAGGCCAAGCGTGCGCTGGCCAAGACCCGGGACGGCCTGCGAGAAGAGAAGGTAATGCAATGAGACGGCAATCCAAACGCCAGCGCGATGAAGTGCAGATCGACATGACCCCCATGCTGGATATCGTCTTCATCATGCTGATCTTCTTCATCGTGACCACCTCCTTCGTGCGCGAAGCCGGGCTTGAGGTACACAGACCCCAGGCCAGCCAGGCCAAGGCGCAGAAATCGTCCAGCATCATGCTGGCGATCGGCGCTCAGGGGCAGATCTTCCTCGACCGCAAACAGGTGGATGTGGAGCGGGTGCAGGCCACCCTCGCCCGACTGTTGGCGGAGCAGCCCGAGGCAAGCCTGGTGATCCAGGCCGATGAACGGGTACCCCACGGCAAGGTGGTGCGGGTGATGGATGAAGCCAAGGCGGCAGGCATCGCCAACATCGCCGTGGCGGTGGCACCGAAATGAAACACAAGTTGATGAGCCTGGGACTGGGGATCACCCTCAGTCTGGGCATCCTGTTGTTCATGGCCACCCTGGTGGAGCCGCCCGGAGGGGAGAAGGCGACCACAGAGCAAAAATCCATCGTCATCAACATGCAGAACGAGGTGACCGAGGTACAGGTGCGTGAGCGGCCGGTACCCCAGGAGCCGGAACCCTTGCCGGAGCCGCCTGCCGCGCTGGCTTCGACACCGATGCCCATGCCGGCGGCGGCCCCGCTGCCTTCGGTACAGCCGAGCCTGGATCTGGTCTCGACCCTGAGTGCGGTACAGGTCTCTGCCCCTGGCGTGGCGACCAGTCCCACTCCGGTCGCGAGCGGCAATTTCCATGGTCAGCAGCAGGGTACCGGGATCGGTGCCGGCGACATGCTGATGCCGCTGCAACGGGTTGAGCCTGTTTATCCCTACCGGGCCCAGCAGGCCGGCATCGAGGGGTCCGTGACCTTGCGTTTCAGCGTCGATGCCGACGGCCGGGTACAGGATGTGGAGGTGGTCGAGGCCAAGCCGAAGCGTCAGTTCGAGCGAGCGGCCATTCAGGCGATCAATAAGTGGCGCTATCAGCCGAGGCCGGGCGCCACCGACAAACTGGTGCAAGTCATCACGCTCAAATTCAAATTGGAGTCATAACCATGTTGCGGATCTGGATCTGTCTGCTGGCCCTGGTCAGCCAAGCCTGTCTGGCGATGGAGGTGAGCCCTCATTTCTCCCGCCAGCTGGAGCCCGTGATGAAGCTCTATCAATCCGGCAAGTGGCAACAGGCCCAGAACAAGGCGGCTGTGCTCAAACCCGGTTCCGAGGCTGAGCACGCCTGGCTGGCGCAGTTACAAGCCTCTCTGGCCGCCAACCTGCAGCAGACCGCACAGGCGAGTCGCTACGTGGAGCAGGCTCTTGCTTATAAAGAGTGGCCAGAGCAGCAACGACTTCAGTTATTGCGTCTGCGAGGGGATATCCAGGCCCAGCAATCCAACTGGTCCGGCGCCATCGCCAGCTACAAGGCCGCATTGGCCATCAAGGCTGACGATGCCTTGCGTCTGCGCTTGGCTGGCCTCTATTACCACAACAAGCAGTACGGCGAGGCAGCCAGCCAGAGTGAACAACTGTTGAAGAAAAGCTGGCAGAAGCAGGCGGCCATCATCCGCCTCTCCGCTCTCACTGCATTGCAGCGTTACGGCGTGGCTGCGGATCAGGCCGAAGAGTTGATCCGCCGCGAGCCGAAAGAGAGCAAGTGGTGGCAGCAGGCGGTGTCGCTCAATCTCTCCGCCAAGCGTGGTGATCGAGCGCTTGCACTGCTGCAAACCGCCATCGACCGTCAGCTGATGGATGATGCCGCCGCCCGCAACCAGCTGATCCGCCTGTATGCCTGGCAGGGACTGCCCTATCGTGGTGCGCGTCTGCTGGAGTCTGCCATGGCCAAGGGGGTGATGAAGCAGAACGCCGAGAATCGCCAATTGCTGGCCCAGTTGTGGGAAGGGGCACGTGAGTGGCCGAAGGCTGTGGACAGCTGGCAGCTGCTTGCCCGGGAACATGCTCACCCCAAGGCCGCCATGCGAGCCGCCGAACTGCTGCTGCAACAGGGCAAGACGGATGCCGCCATGACCCAGCTCGCGGCCATCAAGTCGGTGAAGGGAGAGCAGGGCAACAGAGCCAAGGCCCTGCTGGTGCAGGCACACCTCAATAAAGAACAATATGCTCAGGCGCTGGTGTTGGCTCGCGAGCTGCAACAGCAGAACAACTGGCAAGACAGGGCGACCAGCTGGGTCAACTACATTCAGGCCCAGACTGACGGTATGAACAAAAAAGCGGCATGAAACTGGGGTAAACTCTCATTTCATGGGGTTTAGCCTGCTTTTTCAGCAAACGAGCGCATTTTTACAAAAAGCTCTTGTCATCACGGCGCGGCTCCCTATAATGCGCCCCTACCAGCACGGCGGACCACGCCGAACTGATGAGCTAGCCTCCTGATGAGGTGGGCGCCGAAAGAAAAGCGAAAACAACCGCTTGACTTTCGAAGTGAGGGGCGTAAGATGCGCCTCCTCAACGCGATAAGCGTGACGCTCTTTAACAATTTGAATCAAGCAATCTGTGTGGGCACTCACAGCATCGAGCATCAAAAACAATTTTT
>NZ_JABERS010000063.1:0-21227 GCF_013168745.1 Aeromonas sp. TW 6
CATCGAACTTGGGGAGGTGCGGCGGCTGGTGATGGATGAGTTTGCCCTGCACAAGGGACACCGCTATGCCACCGTGATCATGGATGCCGAGCGAACCCGCGTCCTGTGGGTGGGGCACGGCAACAGCAGGGCCGCTATCCGTCCCTTCTTCGAGCAGCTCGGCGAGCGATGCCAGCAGATTGAAGCGGTGGCGATGGACATGAACACGGCGTTCGACCTGGAACAGCAAGATGGCCATCAAGCGACGAGCATGCCCTTTATCACGCGTGGCATGGATGATTTTGTGAATGCGGCGCCGTTGTGGTCGTGGCAGGGGTGGTAGGATAGGCATCAACTCAGTCCTTTTGGTGTGGCTTGTTTTGTTTCGCGCCTAATGAGATCGCACAAACTGGACTGAGTTCCCTTCCTCCTGTGATCTACTATTCGGAACAGCTATTTAGAGCATGGTCACCGGAGTGAGCATCTCCTCGGTCAGGAGGCAAAATGCACTCAGGATGGCCAAGGCCCCGACAACGCCGGAAGGTGTTGCCGCGCGTTGACTCTTCTGGGCAGAGAGGGCCTGCACATTGTGCTGCTGGATCTTCTCCACCACGGCCATGGCACCCATGTCCAGATGACGGTAGAAGCTGGCATTGAGCTGGGTCAGATGCAGCAATGACTGGCGCATCCGTTCGAAGGTCTTTTTGCAAACCGGATCTTGTTTGTGCCAAAACCCTTCAAGGGAGCCTCTTGTCGTCAGACCTGGCAGATCATAGAGGGCCCGCCCCATGCAGAAGGTCGGCACATGGTGCAACAGGGCGGAGAGGCCTACCGTGCTGTTGATGGTGATAACCCCTTTGAGCAGTGGATAGAGGGTGGGCAGTGGCAGCTCATAGCCATAGAACACCCGCCCTTCCAGCCCGAGCAGTGTCACCAACCGGTTGATCTGGGATTGATAACTGACATAGCCCCGATCCATGGGGTGGTGCTTGAACAGCAGCACATCCTCACGGCGGGCGTGCTCGGCGAAGGAGTTCATCACCTGGGCGACCATCTCTTCCACCCCGCTCAAATCCGAATGCTCCCGGATCTGAAAGTCTTCGGTGACCTGCAGCGGCACGAAGAAGATATGCCCCTTGTGCCGGGGCAGGGCCTTGAGCAGGGAGTGGTCGCTCCATCTGTGCTTCCACTTCACCAGGCCCCCAGCGACCCAGCCCCTGGCCTCCTGATAGAGACTCCAGGGCCTGTGATTGACGAAATGGGGGTAGCGCCAGCGCAACAGGTTCTTGTTGATGTGGTAGCGGCTGGCATACCAGGCCCGGCGGGCGAAGGTCTTGCCCACCTTCAGCGGCGCCTCATAAGGCGCTGGCCATGTCATCTCGGCCAGCGAGTCACGCTTGGCATAGAGCGGGCTGAAGGCATTGACGCCCCCTTGCTCCAGGGTCACGAAGTCGGGACGCAGGTAGCCCTCCTCCATGGCCCAGACACGGATTTTTTTCAGCTTGCAGATACGGATGGCCTTCTGATGGTAGTAACGGCAATCACCGTAACAGATGAGACTGTCGATGCCATGGCGCTTGATGAAGCGGCGAAAGAAGGTGTTCCAGGTATCCGGCTTGCCGGTGAAGCGTTCGCTATGGCCCACGCAGCGCCAGCACTCATCCCCCCCGTTGAAATGGATCTTGTAGACCTCGTGGCCAGCGTCGGAAAGCGCCTGGCTGAGGGTCTGAAAGAAGGGGCCCAGCGGTCCTTGCAGCAGCAAAATCTTCATGTACGACTTATCTCATCAACTGGGGAAGGGAGGGGCGTTGCAGCAGGGTCTGTGCCAGATAACTCAGCTTGACTTGCCAGCGCTGCCAGCGGCTCGACTTGCGGGTAGATGATTGGCCTTGTGTGGCCAGTTGGCGGATCAACTGTTCCGGACTTATCCAGAGTCCGCTCTGCCAATCGATATAGAGCGGATAGGCTACCAGGGTCAGATAGACCAGTGCCGCCAGGGGGAGTGAGCGCTGGCGCCGGGCCGGGGGATGGGCATCTGTGGTCAGCCCCCAGCCGCTGTAGAAGGGCTGGCCCCAGGTCGTCACCTTGACCCCTTGCACCAGCGCCTCGAAGCCGCTCAGAGAAGTCATGGTGTGCAGCTCGTCCACGTGGGGATAGAGGCTGGTCAGGCCGATATCCAGCACCTGGCTGTCCACGCACTCCGCCAGGCAGGCCGCAGAAATAGCCCCGGCCCGATTGCCCGCCACCACATCCGGGTGGGGTTTGTAGAGGATGTGGGCCTCTGGTTTGGCGGCGCGCACCGCCCAGAGCAACTGCTCGTTGCTGCGAATGGTCGGGCTGCCGGTCAGGATGGAGGCATCCCCATCCACCTGGCCCACCACCAGCACCAGGGGACGGCCATCGGCGGGGGGCGTGAAGTGCGCCGGGGCGCCGACATTGTATTTGCTCACCTTGTTTTCGCGCAGCAGGGTGAGCAGTTGCTCACCCCGGTCGAGCTGTGACCGGGTCAGCTCCTGGTAATTGAGCAACTGCTCGAGCCCGCTGGGGCTGCGGCTGTCGAAATAGATCCCGACCGGATCCAGCGACAGGGAAGAGGGGCGACACAGGTTGGAGCCAAGCCCCTTGGAGCGGATAAAGCCATCTTCCACCCGAATAGCCGAGGTGAGCTCGGGGTAACGACTGCCCCACACCAGCACTTGCTCGTCACCGGTCAGCCGTTTTGGCGGCTTGCGCACAAAGCAGAGTTCCTCGGCCAGGGGCCGGCAGAAGGCCTGCATAAAGGCGCGCTTCCACAAGGAGAACCCCACCAGATAGAGCCTGCGCCAGCGGGGAGCGGCCTTCTGCTGGCGGGCGATGATGGCGATCACCTCTTCCACCTCGCAGCGTTGACCAAGCACGGGATCCAGATAGCGGGGATAGCAGATCAGCGCCGCCGCCACCAGTTGGGCCAGTGACACCTGAACGTTGCGGCGTTTACACGATTTGCTGTCCTGGGTCAGGCCCCAACCCGCATAAAACGGCATGCCGAAGCAATACACCGATTTGCCGAGCAGCAGCGCCTCGAAGCCGAGCTGGGATGACACCGTGTAAACGGCGTCCACCAGGTTGAGCAGGGCATGGGGATGACAATGGTCGGCAACGATCTCTACATCGCTCAGTTTCAGTCTGGCCAGCACGCCACGCTTCTTGCCAAAGCGGGTATCCGGGTGGGTGCGAAGCAAGAGGCGGGCATCGGGATGATTGCGCCGCGCCGCCTCCACCATGGCGATAAAATCCGCCTCGCTGGCCAGAGCGCCGGGAATGGAGAGATCCCCGGCCACCTGATCCACCAGCAAGACTCTGGGTCTGCCATCTTGCAGCAGGCGCTGGGCCAGCGCCACAGGCAGCCCGGCGACATCCTTCGCCGTCAGGTTGGTCGCCGAACAAGAAGAGAGAGAGGCGGGTCGCCCGGCATAGCAGTTGTATTTGGTGACCCCAAGGCGTACCAGTTCATGGACAAGCCGCTCGGCTCGCGCCAGCATGGCGGCGTCGCAGGGGGTGGCGATCAGCTGTTCAAGCTGGCTGGGTTGGCGGGCATCGTAATAGATACCGACAGGATCGGCGATAAGGGACACCGCCTTGCCACCCTTGGCCGGATGGCCGATATAGCCAATAAAGCCATCTTCCAGCTGCCAATAGGGCAGGCCCAGTGACGTCGCTTTCCGCCTTATTTGATAGGTATTGGCCTTTTGACCCCAGCCCACTATCACGTCATTGTCAGCAAACGGCATATTGTCGTGGAAGAGATGTAACTGGCAGCCAAGCATAGGTTCAATATTTGCTTTTCTGGCCAGGATGCCTTTTGAACCTGTCAATAATTTCATTTTTGCTCTACGTGGTAGAAAACTCCCCGTATCGGAACGGGGAGTGGGATTCAGATAAATAGATCTGCATCGAGTAATGACTTGGCAACGCTGTCTTTTGCGGACGTAATGATATCGCAATCCAGAGCCGGCCATTCAATTGCAATGGAGTCATCATTCCACTTAATGCCTCGATCACTGCTGGGGGCATAATAATTGGTAGTTTTGTACAAGAACTCAGCAGTGTCAGTCAATGTGATAAAACCGTGGGCAAACCCTTCCGGGATCCACAGCTGCCGCTTGTTTTCCCCAGAAAGGTGAACCCCCACCCATTGTCCGAAGGTCGGCGAGCTTTTACGGATATCTACTGCTACATCAAACACCTCACCCGCGACACAGCGCACCAGTTTACCCTGGGCGTGGGGAGGCAGTTGATAGTGCAAGCCGCGTAATACGCCTTTGGATGATTTGGAGTGGTTATCTTGTACAAAGGTCACGCTACGACCTATGGCCGCTTCGAATTGCTGGTGATTAAAACTCTCAAAGAAAAAACCACGGTCATCGCCGAACACTTTCGGCTCAAAGATAAAAACATCGGGGATCTTGGTTTGAATAACATTCATCATGAATACCTGGTGTATAAATGGGGCTGATAGCCCCATGGGGACATTATTACTTCAGCATTTTCAACAGATACTGACCGTAGGCGTTCTTTTTCAACGGCTCCGCCAGTTTCATCACCTGCTCGGCAGTGATAAAGCCTTTGTGGAACGCAATTTCTTCAGGACATGCCACTTTCAATCCCTGGCGATGTTCGATGGTCTGAATAAAGTTGCTCGCCTCAATCAGGCTTTCATGGGTGCCGGTATCGAGCCAGGCATAGCCACGGCCCATCATGGCGACCGACAAATTCCCCTGCTCAAGGTAGATACGGTTCACGTCGGTAATTTCCAGCTCACCACGAGGAGAAGGCTTCAGGCTCTTCGCAATCTCCACCACGCTGTTATCGTAGAAATAGAGGCCGGTCACTGCATAGTTGCTCTTGGGCTCGAGTGGCTTCTCTTCCAGAGAAATCGCCGTTCCCTGTTTATCAAATTCCACTACCCCATAGCGCTCTGGATCATGCACGTGATAGGCAAACACGGTGGCGCCATAAGGCTTGGCTGCGGCAGCCTCCAACTGTTTCTGCAGGTCGTGGCCATAGAAGATATTGTCACCCAGCACCAGGGCACAGGGGTCAGAGCCAATAAACTCTTCCCCCAGAACAAAGGCTTGTGCCAGGCCATCCGGGCTCGGTTGTACCTTGTATTGCAGATTCAAGCCCCACTGGCTGCCATCACCCAGCAATTGCTCAAAACGAGGGGTATCCTGCGGAGT
Source organism: Aeromonas sp. TW 6 (assembly GCF_013168745.1). Classification (NCBI taxonomy): domain Bacteria; kingdom Pseudomonadati; phylum Pseudomonadota; class Gammaproteobacteria; order Aeromonadales; family Aeromonadaceae; genus Aeromonas; species Aeromonas sp. TW 6. Next base: position 5,199 of record NZ_JABERS010000063.1, read on the forward strand.
ACTGATGATCAAGATATCGCGGATCCCCGCCAGCATCAGGGTGCTCAGCGGATAATAGATCATCGGCTTGTCATAGATGGGCAGCAACTGTTTGCTGACGGCCATGGTGACGGGATAGAGACGAGTGCCAGAGCCACCGGCCAGAATAATACCTTTACGTTTGTTCATCGTACTTGATTTCTTATCTTTGAATTATGTAACCCATCAAAGTGAGTGCGCTTGCATAACACTCATTTTGCGTTTTATCCCTACTGGAGCGTGAACCGGTATACTCACGCTGTCTTTATTTTCTTATTTTCCGATGATCTCGGTCAGCATTCGCTCGACACCGACAGTCCAGTCCGGCAGGCGCAGATTGAAGGTGCGCTGGAACTTGGTGGTATCGAGTCGCGAGTTATGGGGACGTTTGGCCGGCGTTGGAAACGCGCTGGTCGGTACGGCATTGACTTGTGTGACCGCCAGTTCAACCCCGGCAGCCCTCGCTTTGGCAAACACCAGCTGGGCATAGTCAAACCAGGTCGTGGTGCCGGAGGCGATCAGATGGTAGAGCCCCGCCACTTCGGGTTTGTGTTGCGCGGACCGGATCGCATGAGCGGTGCAGTCGGCCAGCAGTTCGGCTCCGGTCGGAGCGCCAAATTGATCATGGATGACCGACATTTCACTGCGCTCCTTGCCAAAACGCAGCATGGTCTTGGCAAAGTTGGCGCCACGGGCGGCGTAGACCCAGCTGGTGCGGAAGATCAGATGGTGAGCACAAAGCGCTGCTGCCTGTTCCCCAGCCAGCTTGGTCTCCCCATAGACATTGAGCGGAGCTGTCTCATCGCTCTCGACCCAAGGACGTTCGCCACTGCCATCGAAGACGTAATCGGTAGAGTAGTGGACCAACCAGGCTCCCAACGCCTCGGCTTCTTTGGCTATCGCAGCCACGCTGGTGGCGTTGAGCAGCTCGGCGAATTCCCGCTCGCTTTCCGCCTTGTCGACGGCGGTATGGGCCGCAGCATTCACAATCACATCCGGCTTGAGCAGGCGCACCGTTTCCGCCACGCCGGCCGGGTTGCTGAAATCACCGCAATAGTCGGTGGAATCAAAATCAACCGCGGTAACCCGGCCCAATGGGGCGAGTGAGCGCTGCAACTCCCAGCCTACCTGACCATTCTTGCCGAACAACAGGATATGCATCAGGCACGCTCCCCGTAGTTCTGCTCAATCCAGGATTGATAGGCCCCGCTTTTGACGTTGTTGACCCACTGCTGATTGTCCAGGTACCACAGCACGGTTTTGCGGATGCCGGATTCGAAGGTCTCTTGCGGCTGCCAATCCAGCTCGGCGCTCATCTTGCTGGCATCGATGGCATAACGATGGTCGTGGCCGGGGCGGTCGGCCACATAAGTGATTTGATCACGATAGGACCCTGCTTTCGGCACCATCTCATCGAGCAGATCGCAGATGGTGTGTACCACCTCCAGGTTCTGCTTCTCGTTGTGGCCACCGATGTTGTAGGTCTCACCCATCACCCCCGTGGTGACCACGGTATAGAGTGCACGGGCATGGTCTTCCACATAGAGCCAGTCACGGATCTGGTCCCCCTTGCCATAGACAGGCAGCGGCTTGCCATCCAGAGCATTCAGGATCACCAGCGGGATCAGCTTCTCGGGGAAGTGATAGGGGCCATAGTTGTTGGAGCAGTTGGTGACCACGGTCGGCAGACCGTAGGTACGGCGCCAGGCACGGACCAGATGGTCGCTCGATGCCTTGGAGGCGGAATAGGGGCTGCTCGGGGCATAAGGGGTCGTTTCGGTGAAGAGCGGCAACGCCTCACCGGGAGCCACTTCATCGGGATGGGGCAGGTCGCCATATACCTCGTCGGTGGAGATATGATGGAAGCGAAAAGCCGCCTTGCGCGTCTCGTCCAGCACGTTCCAATAGGCACGGGCGGCTTCCAGCAGCATATAGGTGCCGACGATATTGGTTTCGATGAAATCGGCAGGGCCGGTGATGGAGCGATCGACGTGGCTCTCGGCTGCCAGGTGCATCACGGCATCGGGTTGGTGGGCGGCAAAGACCCGATCCAGCTCGGCGCGGTTGCAGATATCTACCTGCTCGAACGCATAGCGATCGCTGCCTGAGACCTCAGCCAGGGATTCCAGGTTGCCCGCATAGGTCAGCTTGTCGAGGTTGACCACTGAGTCTTGGGTATGCTGGATGATATGGCGAACAACCGCAGAACCGATAAAACCGGCACCACCAGTCACAAGGATTTTCATATCGTTTCTCTCTTTTTTTCTGCGCTTAAGGGGTTAATAAAGATTTAAGTTGCTCGATTTCTGTATCTTTCTGGGCGAGCTTATTCTCATAAGATTGAACTACCAAGTCCAATCTTTTTTGAATGTCTGCGACTTGGTTTTTACATTTCTCCTGAATTTTAAAGTCTTCGGGGGTGAAATCTGTGTCTTGATTGCCATGAATATTCGTGTAAACATTTTTCAGAGTTTTATCAGAGCAAAAAGACATCCTTTGAATGTTATTTACACAAATATCGCCTTTTGCGAACACAGCGATATAATCACTCCATCTGTCTTCTTGCAAATGAGAGAATTGTGCGCTGGTAAATGACTCCAGTAGCGTCACACCATAGCCACAACGACGCCCCCAAGTTTCTAGAGCCTTTCCTGAATCAGGGTAAAAGCGCCAGCAGTCGACAGGGTATCTATGTATGTATCCGTTACTTGGAACATTCATATAGATAAGGCCACCAGGCTTCAAAATTCTTAGCATTTCACTGAATGAGAGCCAAAATAGCTCTGAATGCTCAAGGCAGGAGCTGGTCACGACAACATCGGTAGATGCATCTTCGACAGGGAGCCGGTAAGGATCGCTGATCAAGATATCAACACCTTTCCCTTGGGTAAAGTCCAAGCCAGTATAGATAATATTATCTTTGCATACAAAGAAATCTCTGATACTACCATTCACATCTTGCGAACCTATCTCAATTATATTGAGAGGTTCTGAAATATCTTTAATGTAAGTATCGAAGAATTTTTTGCCAAAATATAGAGCGGATGGATGCATAAAACCCTACTTAAATAATGGTGTGGCGGCAAATTCAGTTTTAACATATCAGGTTGCTGGCACAAGGAGATGGTAATGCCAAACATACTGGTAAATATATTTTACTTGATTGGAATCAACGATTAGCAAGAGCGCAAGGCAGATTGCTTGGCATTATGTGCTAGTTGCATTCTTTTTTCATGAGAGTGAGACAAGGTTTTAATTGCATTTACCCATAGTTCACTGTCGTTCTCAAGCAAAATACCATCGACATTCTGCCTCACTATTCCTTTATAGGGTGCACGGTTGCTATATATTCCTACCGCGCCCATTCGAACAAAGTCATAGAATTTCACAGGGCCTCTTGCTGCATTGAACGCAGAGTCGAGTAATGGTGCCAATCCAATATCTATACGCTGAGTTTTGGTGTAAACCAAATAGTTTTCCCAAGACATAGGATGGAGCACTGTGACGCGGGGAATGTTGCGATATAGTTTATATATATCGTGGTCGCCAAATATTTCAAACGTGACATTTTGGCATAACTCCATAACGCTATTAATGACATCATACAGCCAAATCTTCTCATCTCTATGAGAACCTGTTCCATGATAAGCCACTCTTAGCATTGGTGTGTGTTCAAGTAGATGGCTAGGTGGTACCGGATTGATAACTGTGGGGTCAAAATGAGCGTATTTTTTTCTCAGGTAAGGGGTTGACACCCAAAACTCATCACAATATGAAGTAATCCATTGGTGTTGAGCGGAAGCTCGTCGTAATATTTTTTTTCGATAATCTTTAGGCAAACGTTGCAATGCTGCTGGGTCTAACAAGTCATCATCCATGAAATAAATGATTCTTGATAGCTTATCAATATCCAACTCAATTTTAGCCTGCCAGTGTGAAGATATAAATCTGATGATGACGATAGCATCGTCAGATTGGATTGAAAGATGACTAAGGTCGTTACCGTCTTTTAGTATTACCTCTATATCTTTAAACTGTGCGGCTATACTCTGTTGAAAATAGGCCAGTGTCGGCGAATTACCTTCATGTAAGATGATCACTCGTCGACATGGACCATGTAATAGAGAGCTAAGACCATGTTCTTTTTTATTTAATTTTCGGTATTTTTTGAATAATACCTTTCTGATCATTTCATCCATGGCAATACCACATTGGGAGCATGACTAAGTGAGAAGTCCGGGCGGTCATAGCTCAAATTGGGATTATAAGCTGGATCGTGCTTCAGCCGCTGCGCCCAGCGCTTCTTCATATAACGCAGTTCCTTTTGTGCTCGCGCCAACTGTTGTGGCGTCACGTCCTTGCCACGAGAGACCGATTCATGGTGATAGAGTTCGGCAAACGGAGTCCAGACAATTCGCCAGCCAGCCTCACCAGCCCGTAGGCAATAATCCACATCGTTGAAGGCAACGGGCAGATTGAGATCATCCAAACCACCCAGTGACAAGAATAGCTCTCGATGGGTCAACAAACAAGCTGCTGTAACGGCAGAGAGCTCCTGCGCGCAAACGGCTCTGCGTTGATAGCCGGGGTCATCAGCGGTGAGGCCTGCATGAAAGTGATCGGCGCAGCCACCGGGACCGACGGCATCGCCACCATGCTGTACTCTACCGTCGCCATAATAGAGCTTGGCACCTACCACGCCGACGCCTGGACGCAGCAGATGAGAGACCATCTCTTCCAACCAGCTCGGGCTCATGACCTCTGTGTCGTTATTGAGCAAACAGATGAGCTCACCACTGGCCTGGCCCACGGCCGCATTGTTAATGGCCGAATAGTTGAACGGATGGTCATAAGGGATCACCCGCACCCCGTATTCCTGGGCAGCATGGGCCAGATAGGCCAGGGTATCGGCCTCGTCACTCTGGTTGTCCATCACCAGGATTTCCAGATTGGGATAGCGTGTCTGCCGTACCAGACTGTCAATGCAGGGCTTGAGATGAGCCAGGCCATTGCGGGTGGGGATGACCACCGATACCCGAGGCAGCTGGGCTGGCAATGGCCAGTGCCAGCGGCAGATCCCGTGGGGCGCAGGGGATAGCGTCACACCCGAAGGCATCACTTGGCTCGCCTGAGCGATCAGCCCATGATCATCCTGCTCTTCACCGGGTTGATGCATCATCAGCACCGGAATATGTGCTATCTGTCCTGCATCCAACTGCCGGGAAAGTAGCAGCCATTGGTGATGACAGCTGACCCGGTCGGCAGGCACGAGAGGTTCACCTTGCTCGCGCCACAGGGCACACCAACCTATGTAGTTCTGGCCGTGCAGCAGTGTTTCATTCCAATCCGGTTTGAAGTGGGGAGAGTGGCGTTTGCCACTGTGATCCAGCAGATCGTGATCCCCGTAGATCCATTTTACATGAGGAGTCATACGTAACTGGTTGGCGACCCAAAAGAGCGCGGCAGGCGCGATCTCTGCCCCAAGGGGGATGGCCCAATGCCAGGTTTCGGCAGTGTGCTCCGACTCAGGTCTGTCAGCGCTCTGCTCCAGCAAGGTGACATGGCTTGTCGGGTAGCAGAGTGTCTCTATGCTGGCAAGGGTGCGCTGCCGTGCCGTGCTATCTCCTTCCCCCACCAGATGCAGACAGACATGGGGCAAGTTGTCCCAACGAGCCAGCACACGGGTGATCATCTGGCGATCACCTGGCAGCAAGGTATCGAAGCTGGCCAGCCAGTGTTCGTAGGCGTGCAGGGGTCTGTCATCACGCAGATTGCCAACCAGTTCATATGCCAGAGGAAGATTGGTGAACCACAGATGCCAGGATAACCCCAGTCGCCTGCGCTTTTGAGCATTCAGCTGCCCGTAGAAGGGCCATACCCGGCGCAGACGGCGCCAGAGGCTCTCGATGGACGACACCTGACGAATCTGGCCGACCTCAACCTGGCAATCAGCCCCTTCACTGCTCGCCAACAGGGCGAGTTGACTGGCCCCCTTGGGGAGATGGACCAGCTCTTGCAATGTGCCACGGCGCGTTACGGGCAGTGTTTTTTCATGCCAGCGTCCCTGGCGGCATTGCCAGCGTAACCGGGTTTTCCCCCGTGGCTGACGAGCCTGGACTTTGCCCTGAATAAAGAGCCAGCCAGATCGCAACGAAAAAGAGTCTGGCAGCGTCAAGGGCTGCCAATGGCAATCGCTATGCATAACAAGTTTCACAATCCGAAGAAGAGGGCACCCAGTTTGGCCACAGGCGTGACCGGCAAACGTGGGTAAGAGAAACACTAATGTGGCGGTGTCAACCCATCCATTTCTTCATTCTGGCACCAAGCCAGGAGCGACCAGAGGGGGAGCCATCTGCAGGAAGGGCTGCGAGTCGCTCGTTCAGGGCGGCCATTTCTGCTTTTACTCTGGGGGCCAGGGCGGCGGCAAGCAGACAAGTCTCATCGTTGCGATCATGGGCCTTGAAATAGGCCTTGTGCTTGACCCGGTTCGCGGTGGCCGCACTGCCCCGCAGATGCTTGCCGAGCAGAAACTCTTCCAGTGATTTGACGGCATAGTGATTAACCCTCACCCCGCTCCAGAGCACCTCGGCACTGACTCCGTTGCCATGCTTGGGATGCAGTATCACGTCATTGCCCAAGGCATCGACATAACGGCCATAGCGCAAGTCGGCGTAGTGAGGATTATGAAAACGATTCACCCGCTGTGGCCTCACGACGCTTTTGAAATTGTGGTGAACATTGAAAGATTGAGGCGCGCGCTTGGTAAAACGCTCAGTCACCAGGCCGTCCTCGGCAAACAGCTCGCCACTGGAACCAAAATTTGACCAGTTCAGGGCGAGAGCACTGACGCTCTCATCCTGAAAGCGGGAAGCAAGAAAATCGGTCAGCCCAAGATCATCAGTCAATGGCAATAAAAATTCATCGGCATCGATAAAGGCAAGCAGATCAACCTCGGGGGGGCAGCTACGCAATATACGCTCGTAGGCAGGTAATTGCGGTTTTTGATTATCCAGATCGGGCTGCTCAAATGTGCTCACAATCCCCAATCTGGCGAGAGAGGCAAGCAGTTCTGTACTACCGTCGCGACTACCATTATCGGCAATCATAAATCCGGTCACACCTAATACCCGGTGGTAGGCAATCCACTCAAGCAGACCTGAATATTCATCTTTAATGATGGCAGCAATATAGAGGTTCAATTTATCGTCCAATTGATAATCAGGGTGTAGTGCCGGTTTCATCCTATAGATGAATACCGGCACAAATTAGCGCGGTTGCCTTATATGGTGGGGGAGAAGGTCAACTCCTCCAGCCAGGTAATGAGGCCATCAGACTCCAACCCCAGGGTGATACGGTCAGAGAAGGGCACAGCGATATTGAAGCCGCAGCACAATCTGGGGTGATTGTCTGCGGGTTGCTGCAAGATGGCAGCAACAACGTCAGGCCGTTTGGCATTGAAAGCAAAGCTATATGTCGCGGTACCTGTCTTGATGGCAAGCCGGGGGGAGGCCTCTCCTTGTGCCAGCAGCCAACCCTGAAGCACGATACGGCCATGGGTGAGGGTGAACGGCTCCTTGCGTGAGGGTGAATCGATATGCCAGCGCAGCTGGCCACCCGAGGTAGCCAGTGACGATGTCATCAGGGTGTAAGTGGTTGTCATCCAGTTTTGATACTCGTGTCATTTTATTGTTGTGATGGGCGCCTCTTGCGAGGATCGTGACAATGTCTGCCATCCTCCGCTCATCTCCCCTTTGCTCACAGGCGAGACTGCCTTGGCGCCATATTCTGGCTGCACATGCAGGCCTCCCTTTGGTGCAAAGAGTCTACCCCAACTCAGGGGGGGGTTGTCATCCTCAGACCTTTTCCTTGCGCATCTAGTGGTGTCGGTCACTCAGTCGCTGGAAGTGTTCGTTCAGGCAGAAGGTGTCGGCCAGTCTCAGGCTCTTGCAGACTCTCTTCTTGCACACATATCTTGCCGTCAGTCTATCCGCCCAGTGACGGGAGTGCTGGCACATCCAGATCGGCAATCGTCTTTTGGATATAAAAAGCGTGCTTCTGATTGCTCGTCTGCAAGGTGTGAAGATAATTCGCTCGTTCCAAGGCCGACAGGGTGAGTATTTTTCGTTTGCAATCGTGCGAAACCGAGTAGTTCGACTCTGGTGCCTGCACCAGGAAGCGAGTGGTGATCTCACAGATGACCAGATCAGGCTGCTCATGGGCCACTATCTCGTCATCGATGCTGGCCCCCGACAAGACATAGACCACCTTGGCAAACGCATTGGCGAGATAAGGGATCATGTTGTAGGCAAAGGAGTCGCCAAACACGACAACGCTGTGCGCCAAGGACGCCTCTGGGTTTTGAAAGACCTGGATCAAGCCCCTGCTTTTTAGGCGATTGTCAAAGACCAGGTGTTGGAGGGCGGGGGAAAAGTCCGCCTTCATTAACGCTTGGTCGGTCGGCGTTGGAAGCTTCACACCAAGATCCCCAGTGTCCTTGACAATACGAAAGGCAAAGGGGAAGGGCTCTTTCAATGACAAACCCAGCTTGCATAGCATATGGTCAACGGCGATGCCGGCACCATAGTCGGTCCAGTGGGTATCCTGCTTTGAATAGGTGGCGTCACCAGCCTGACTCAATGCTTCTCTTGGATACATGATACCTGCTCGCTGGAAGTGAACAAGAAACTGCTCCACTGGCGTAATGTCCGCTTTTGGGTGCGGATAATAGTGTGGAAGCACCAGTTCCTTGGCGGGTGCCAGCATAAAGACTCGCTTTGCTTGGCGATTATCCACGCATTGATTGAGCGCAGAAAAATAGGCTTGCCATAAAGAGAGGCATTCATCGGATATCAATGTCTGCCCGATAAATTGCGCCACGCTGTTATTGTTGTCATTGTCTAAAAAAAGGTGACCTGATTTTCCAAGCAGTATTTTCGCTGCAGGAAAAACATCCACTCTTGCCCCCCAGGCTACCTTATTCTCGACAATAAAACCGACATCAAAGCCGCCAGAGAAAGTGATGGGAATAAGAAACCCGCAGAGTGCGTCGGCATCCATATCGCGTTTTTTTGATACGTCAGGCCTGACTCTGTTGCATTTAAAGGCGTATTCACCATGCTGATGCCTGACCACTATGTCTACGGACTTTTTATTGTGCAGTGCCCATCCTGATAGCTTGAGCATCGAAGAGGCAAAGAGCGTGATCTCTTCGGTCCTGGGGGTGTCAATGGCAAACCCCAGATCGGCAACTCCATGTTGCAACGGGGTGACCATAATCTGTTTGGTCATCACATCTGGCATATCAGTTCTCAAAATCACTCTTTGTCGCGGTAGCCCCCAGCCAGATCCCCTTGGTGATGGCTGGGGAGCGCACGGGCAAGCCCGCCATCAATCAGAACCGAAAAGATCCCGGGTATAGACCTTGTCGGTGACATCGGTGAGCTCAGCGGCCATGCGGTTGCACAGAATGACGTCGCTCACGGCCTTGAACTCCTCCAGGCTGCGGATGACCCGGGAGTGGAAGAAGCTCTCCTCCTTGAAGGTAGGCTCGAAGATCACCACCTCGATCCCCTTGGCCTTGATCCGCTTCATGATCCCCTGGATGGCGGATGAGCGGAAGTTGTCCGAGCCCGCCTTCATCACCAGGCGGTGGATACCGACTACCTTGGGGTTGCGGCGCAGCACGCTGTCGGCAATAAAGTCCTTGCGGGTGGTATTGGCATCGACGATGGCGCGGATCAGGTTGTTGGGCACCTGGTGGTAGTTGGCCAGCAACTGCTTGGTGTCCTTGGGCAGGCAGTAACCGCCGTAGCCAAAGGAGGGGTTGTTGTAGTGGCTGCCGATGCGCGGATCCAGGCCAATCCCTTCGATGATCTGGCGGCTGTCAAGGCCATGAGCCTGGGCATAGGTGTCCAGCTCGTTGAAGTAAGCCACCCGCATGGCCAGATAGGTGTTGGCAAAGAGCTTGATGGCCTCGGCCTCTGTGCTGCCGGTCAGCAGCACGGGCACATCCTGTTTGATGGCGCCCTGTTGCAGCAACTCGGCAAAGCGTTGGGCCCGCTCGCTGCGCTCGCCGACCACGATGCGCGAAGGGTGCAGGTTGTCATAGAGCGCCCGGCCTTCGCGCAGGAATTCGGGGGAGAACATCAGGTTCTCGGTACCCAATTCACTGCGCATCCGCTCGGTAAAGCCCACCGGAATGGTGGATTTTATCACCATTACCGCCTGCGGGTTGATGGCCATCACATCGCGGATCACCGCCTCGACCGTGCCGGTATTGAAGTAGTTGGTCTCGGGATCGTAGTCGGTAGGGGTGGCGATGATCACAAAGTCGGCCGCTTCATAGGCCTCGAATTTATCCAGCGTCGCCTTGAGATTAAGCGACTTGTCCGCCAGATAGGTCTCCAGCTCTTTATCGGCGATGGGAGATTGACGGCGATTAATCAGTTCAACTTTTTCTGGCACCACATCCAAGGCTATCACCTGATGGTGTTGGGCTAGTAGTACCGCATTGGAAAGACCTACATAGCCTGTACCCGCGATTGTTATTTTCATATTAGCCTCGTCATAAAAAAACATTGTGTCTACATCAACACACGAATAAATAAAGCTGATTAATAGTAAGGATTTATGAAATCACTTTGAGACTAATACATCCAATGTCTGAGTATTGGCCTTTAATTCAACAACGGCTAGTCCGGCAGTATTTAGTGCATAAAAGTCAACACTAGATATAGATACTCTAGGCAGTGTTATTGACACTGTGAAGCCGCATCCAATACCATCACCAATTCCAGCTTGTTTTACATCAGGCCTGTCATGAAATGATATTGAGTCTGGACAAATTAATATAGTGTTATTTATAACCATCGCAATACTGCTACATGGTTTTTTACCATTACCGACAGCCCAGCCTCTAATAACTATAGCATGGCTATTTTTATTAATTGTATCAACAAACCCAACCCCCATCATTTGGGTGGTTTGATAAAGTGGCTCGTTACTCTTCTCTATCGATGGTTGATATCCATTGTCAAGTAGTCTTTCATTGATGGTTTTAATTTGACATTTCACTTTTCTTAAAAACCATGATGGAATATGTTGTTCAACATCGTTCAAGTCATGATTTTTGAAAAACTGCAGATTTCTACCAAGACTATCTTTTAGGGTTGTAGCTCTACCTCGAGCTGCCTTCTTATTTAAGAACTCAGACTTTGATTTTATAACATAATGATTAAGCCTAATGACTGACCAGTCAATCACATCGCTTATTCCATCATGGTTATGTTGCTGCGCTCCATTTGGCATGACAAATTTCTTATCCGATTTAATAATAAAAGCATGGGGTGTTGACCCGGTTTCAATAAAATCAGAAACGCGAACTATTGATTTATAGTGCCGATTAACGGGATGAAGATCAGCTGCTCTCTTGACAAAACGCTCTATGACAAGACCATCATCGGGTAAAATTGAATGAGAGGAACCATATACAGCCCAGTTGAGCGATATGGCACCAATTGTCTGATCATTTAATAGTGATGTAAGTTTATTTAAACCATCTTCATAGTTACTGGGTGAAATAAATTCATCTGCATCAATAAATGCCGCCCACTTATCTTTGCCAAGCATTGATAATATTTTACTGTACGCTCCCAATTGTGGAGGAACGCCATCCTGTGTCGGATAGTCAACCCTTTTAATAAGCTTAGCCTTGTCTAGAAAATGTAAAAGCTCACTGCCACCATCAGAACTTATATTGTCTGCAATATAAAAATCTTGTATGCCCAGCACCATGTGATAGGCTAACCACTCGATAATAAAAGGTTTCTCATTTTTAAATATAGAAGCTATTGATATCATGCCTTCTCCTTTGAAGCTATAAAATTAAACCAGAAAGTATATCTCTCATCGGAGATGGGTCGCACATCTAGGTCTGCTATGGTGATATATTATATACGCCATAATTTATTATATATGATTTCCAGTTATTTCAAGTGCCCCGCCAACCCCTCATGAAAGAATTATCACTGGAATTATATTAACAGAGTCTATTATTGCATTAAGATAATCTTCCCAAGAGTCAATGTTGGAATATAGAGTGTTTGGACACTTATTATTAGTGCTACTAAATACTCATCATCATCTAACATCATTCGAGTCAAACGGTTTTGTTAACGGCACTTAAGACTAGTTAAGAGGATACATGTAAAAGCAGCCTTGCAATCGATGCTTTTGAGCGAGGATGATCTGGCTGCAATTTTTCCGCTTGCTCAGCGGCCATTATTGCATCAGCAAAGTTACCGGCAGCTTCGTTGTAATCAGCAAGATCACACCACCCCAAGAAGCTAGCTCCATCCACTCCAACTCCCACTAGAGCGACATCACGCGCCTCAGTAGCACGTTTGTCTGAAAACAGAATTCTTGCGAGAATCCGGTAAGCATTGCCATAACTAGGCGCACTATGTACGGCTAACCTACCGTAAGCTTCTGCTTCTTGTAACCGTTTCAATTTCCACAGACATTCTGCTATCAAAACCAGCATAGCGGGACTTACTTTACGCTGCGTGATCGCAATTTGAGAAACTTCAAGCGCATGAACCAAATAGCTATTATCTGCGGTTAGCTTTAGTACTGAAAATAGAAAATCATCATCAAATCCGATCAAATCCTTTTGAAACTCTAAGTCCAGGAGCAAATTCCAAGCACCACTTGAAGACAGTAAATCCATGAAGCTTCGCTGATAATCTGGCATTATTTTCTGGAATTTTGCTATCTTTCGCAGACAAGCTTCCTTAACTGCGACTGAACGCGACCTTTTCCCCAAGCAGTAAAAGTAGCGAGGTGTTTTACGGCGATTGCGAGCCAGAATACTGCACTCTCGGGCGGTCAATGTGCCAGCCAATGCCCCCTCCACAAAAGCGGAAAGAACGCCGACCTCATTCATGTACCCTGCAATGATGTGTCCAACCAGTGGCATCTTGAAAGGGATAAGGTTTGCTTGCTCTAAGCGAGCGACATGCTTACTGTCGAGGTCGAACAATGGGTCATATGCAACGAAAACGGACTTTGCCTTAGAGGCGCCGATACGAGCATCCGCAAAGTCGCCTGACCAATCTTGACTTCGTCCTTCTTGGTATCGAGTTTCCCACGGGACCAAACGGGGATTCAAAGTAGATTGGGGATTGAACGCAATGACCGATGCGCCAGGTATCGCATCAGCGAATGTCATAGCTGCAAAACCTCCCATTGAGGAGCCATACAAAAAAACCTGATCAAACTGGTTCACCAAACTCTGCAAATAGTTGGAACGAAAGAATTCGTGTAGATCTCGTCCTCGATACCACTCAACTGCTTTCGGTTTAACTCCAACAACAGCGTAGCCCCGATTATGTAACCACATCCCGCCCCAAGGTTCGCGAAGACCATCAGGCCGTGGCCGACTCGGTTGGTCAGCATTCTCAAAAGTAAAAACAAGTTTCGTTGCTCCCTCCACCGGAATATAGTCAATAAAGTACCCCGGTAAGTCAAACGAAAGAAAGCAAATTCCATTTACATATTTACGTTCTGTAGGAAACATAATTGCCACTTAAATAAGAGAAGTCGATGCTGGTAGCAGTGGGTTTAGTATCATCGTGTTAGATAACCGTTATTGAAACACGAAATTTTTATAGCCACTATCACCGTTTATTGTCTACGGTGTCAATCAGACCGTATTTTACATCATTGTAAGAACGCTGCCAGACATGTGCGCTATCGTTGCCCTCCAGCCCCATCTATTCTGGTATAAAAATACGTACAACAATAAAGCCCATACTGTTTAATAGTAAGGAGATGATTTATTAATTGTATTTTTGTTTATCAAACCACTTATTAAGTGATCTGAGGTTTTAGGCCCTAATCATGGGTAATCAGGTAATTCATTACAATTTTAAACCAAGTTTAAAGTTAACTCTTCATTGAGTGGGAATTCTAAACTAGCTAATCCAGCCTGATTTAAAGTGTATACCTGAACGCTTGATATAGTTTGAGTGGGGAGCGACAACGTGCATATAAATCCAGATCCGACCCCATCACCAATTCCTGCCTTTTTTACATCAGGCCGGTCATAAAATGATATCGAGTCTGGATGTATCAAAATGGAGTTATTTATAACCACTGCAATACTATTGCATGGTTTCTTGTCATTATCTACAGCCCAGCCTTTAAGGACTATAGCACTACCATTTTTTGTAATTGAATCAATAAAGCCAACCCCCATATTTTTGTTAGTCTTATAAAGAGGCTCACCACTTATGTCTATGAATGGTTGATATCCATTATCAAGTAATTTTTCATTGATAGTTTTAATTTGGCGCTTAACTTTTCTTAAAAACCATGATGGAATATGTTGCTCAACGTCGTTCAAGTCATGATTTTTAAAGAACTGCAGATTTCTACCAAGACTATCTTTTAGGGTTGTAGCTCTACCCCGAGCCGCCTTCTTATTTAAGAACTCAGACTTTGACTTTATCACATAATGATTCAATCTAATGGCTGACCAGTCAATAACTTCGCTTATTCCATCAAGATTGTGCTGCTGCTCTCCATTTGGCATGACAAATTTCTTATCCGATTTAATTATAAAAGCATGGGGTGTCGGCCCTGTTCTAATAACATCAGAAACGCGAACTATTGATTTGTAGTGCCGATTAACGGGATGACGATCTGCCGCTCTCTTGACAAACCGCTCTATGACAAGACCATCATCAGGTAAAATTGAATGAGAAGAACCATATACAGCCCAGTTGAGAGATATAGCACCATTTGCCTTATCATTTAATAGTGGTGTTAGTTTATTTAAACCATCTTCATAGTCATTTGGTGAGATGAACTCATCTGCATCAATAAATGCCACCCACTTGTCTGCATCAAGCATTGATAATATTTTGCTGTACGCTCCCAGTTGTGGGGGAACGCCATCCTGTGTCGGATAGTCAACCCTTTTGATTAGCTTTGCTTTGTCTAGAAAATATAAAAGCTCACTACCTCCATCAGAGCTTATATTATCTGCAATATAAAAATCTTTGATACCCAGTACCATGTGATAGGCTAACCACTCTATAATAAAAGGTTTTTCATTTTTGAAAATGGCGGCTATTGATATCATATTTTCTCCTTTAAAGAGATTAATAGTAATGAAAATATATATTTAGTTATATATTTCTATTATTTTGAAAGCTGAAGACCAATAATATCACTGCCTTCGGTAGAAACTGTTAGGGGAAGTTCATCTAGGAGGCCATTTCCATCTATTTTACGGAAGGGGATAGTATCTGAAATTAGCGATTTTATTGTTTTTTTAGGTTCCCCCCATTCAAGAATGTTGGTGAGATAAAAATCATATCGGTCATCAGATATAGGGAGCATGTCTATATCAGGCCTAGCTATGGGGTGATATAGTCCCATGATTGGGAAATATATTTTTTTAGCTGTTTCCGATAGCCAGCTTGCCAACCATGAAAAAGTACTTATTGCTGGAATTATATTAATGGAAGTTCTTATTACATTAAAGTCATCTTCCCACGAGTCAAACTTGGGGTATAGGGCATCAGGGAACTTATTTTTTAGTGCTATTGAATACTCATCATCACCTAACTGGCCAACAAAAACAGGTTTTAAACCAGTCTCATTTATTATCTTTTCATAGAATGACAATGGAACAGGAATATAGTTTTTATGAATACCAGTAGATATTTCAGCACCTCTAGGGAAGGTGCGAATAAGCGGGGAAATTCTTCTCGGCTGACTCAGTCATTTCATTTCTTCATGTTTGAGCCGATTTTTTCTCCCGTAAATGCCTTGAATCAGCCTATTTAGACCGTTTCTTCGCCATTTAAGGCGTTATCCCCAGTTTTTAGTGAGATCTCTCCCACTGACGTATCATTTGGTCCGCCCGAAACAGGTTGGCCAGCGTGAATAACATCGCCAGTTGGTTATCGTTTTTCAGCAACCCCTTGTATCTGGCTTTCACGA
>NZ_JABERS010000064.1:0-20931 GCF_013168745.1 Aeromonas sp. TW 6
CGGGCTCTTGCGGCGGAGCACCGTTGGAGGTGATCAAGCAATACATTCAAAACCAGCGGGGCTGACGCCCCGGCGAAATTCCCCTCCCACCTACGTCGGAGGGAGTCCCCTTTCGCATTTAAGATGGTGATGGCCGGACCCAGGCTGCCCGGCGCCAGATTGATGATGCCGCTCAGGTTGGTGATGGCCCGGATGATCTTCTCGTCGGCGATGACGATGCCGCAACGGGTGCCCGGCAGGCCGAGCTTGGAGAGGCTCATGCAGAGGATGGTGTTGGCGTTCCAGAACGGCTTGGCGTCGCTGAAGATGATGCCGGGGAAGGGCACGCCGTAGGCATTGTCGATGAGCAGCGGGATCCCCTTGTCACGGGCGATCTGATCGAGGTGCTCGATCTCCTCGTCGGTGAGCACGTTGCCGGTGGGGTTGGTCGGCCGGGAGACACAGATCACCCCGATGTCGTCGCCCACCTGCAGGCTCTCGAAATCCACGTGGTATTTGAACTGGCCGTCGGGCAGTTTCTCGATGGTGGGCTTGTAGGCGACGAAATGATCGTCCGAGAGGGCCGAGTCGGCATAGCCGATGTATTCGGGGGCCAGGGGGAACAGCACCTTCTTCTTGCGACCGTCGGCGAACTCGCCGGCCAGCAGGTTGAACAGATAGAAGAAGGCGTTCTGGCTGCCGTTGGTCAGGGCGATGTTGCGGGCGGAGATCTCCCAGCCCAGCTCCTTGCTGAGCAGGGCGGCCAGCGCCCTGGTGAACCTGTCCTTGCCCTGGGGGCCATCGTAGTTGGCCATGGCCTTGATCAGTTCGCCGTTGTCGAGCAGGGTATTGGCCTCGGCCTGAAAGCGTTCCAGCATGGCGGGGATGGGGGCCGGATTGCCGCCTCCCAGCATGATGGCGTCGGGGTTCAGCAGCCCTTGATTGAGGTCGTCCATGAGTTGGGTAATACCGGCGTGGCGAGTGAACTTCTCGCCGAACAAGGAGAATTCCATTCGGTGGCAAATCCAGAGTCAGTTAAGGGGGGAGCTAGCACCATAGCTCACTTCAAAAGCGGGTGTCGATCAAAAAAACGGGGCGTTTCACGTGGAACAGGGTTGCCATGATGGAGGTGGTAAAAAAAACCATTTATAGGTTTTAAAATAACCAATATTCGATTCAAGAAGAGGGGTGGCAGCATCAAAAAATTATTTATATCAATAAAATCATGCTGTTATAAATCTGGCACAACTATTGGAATAGCTATCTGGTCATCTCAACCACACCGGAGCACGCCAGATGAAGATCCTGATCGCTACCCTGATTGCCAGCAGCCTGAGCCTGAATGCCATGGCCGCCGAGAACCCCAGACCCGAGCTGGACAGCGCCGCCCTGCAGCAGGAAATGCTGGCCTTGCAGCAGCAGGCCTCCCATGACGTGGTGGCAGAGGCCATCCACAACCTCAAGCCGCTGGCCCTGGAGACCCTGGTGGTGGAGGCGAGCTCGGCCGATGCGACTCATCCCGAGAGCTGAGGTAGCGCAAGGGGGTCTGCCCCGTGTGCTGCCTGAAGAAGGCGATGAAGGCGCTGTCGCTGGCGAACTCCAGCGCAGCGGCCACCCGGCTGATGGGCTCGGCTTCGGCCAGCAGTTCCATGGCCCGCAGCAGTCGCCACTGCTGGCGCCAGGCCTGGTAGCTCATGCCGGTCTCCCGCATGAAGATGCGGCCTATGGTCTTGTCACTGGCACCCACCCGCTCGGCCAGCCGGTTGAGCCGATCGGGCAGGGTGTCACCCCGCTTTATCTCCTGCAGCCAGCCGGTCAGACGCCCGTCTGACGGCAGCGGCAACTGCCAGGATTCCCGCGGCGCTTGCGCCAGCTCTTCTTTCAATAATGCCAGTGTGCAGGTTTGCTCTGCCTCCGGCTTGTCCCAGGGCCAGAGCGCCATCCGCTCGATGATCTCCCGCAGCAGCGGGTTGACCGCCAGCACCGCCATCTCGTTTGGCAACTCGGGCTCCGGCTGGAAGTAGAGGGAGCGATAGGCCACTACCCCGCGCATCAACACCCGGTGGGGCAGGCCTGCTGGCAACCAGGCCGCTCGCGTCGGCGGCAGCAGGCAGACCTGATGGTCCAGCTCTATGGTCATGCAGCCTGCCTGGGCGAACAGCAGCTGGTGGCGCTGGTGCTGATGGCGGCCGGAGTCGTGCCAGCCGAGGGCGGCGGCAATACCGATGGCGCTGCCGTCGTGCTGGTCCGGATCAAAGGGGTGATCGGGAAGAATAAAGGCCATGTGTCCGATTCTTGCTGTTTATAGTCCGCCTTATTGTAATCGGACAAGTTATCCCTCTCTAGAATGGCGACCTCTTGTGAAGGAGGTGTGTCATGAACAACAGGTTGCCACCGCGCTGGCTGGTGGTCGGATTGATGATGTTTCCCCAGATGGTGGAGACCATCTACAGCCCGGTGCTGACCCATATCGCCACTGAGTTTCGGGTGAGCGAGGGGCAGGCGTCCCAGACCCTGTCGGTCTATTTTCTGGCGTTTGCGGCGGGCGTGGTCTGCTGGGGCCGACTGTGCGATCTCATCGGGCGGCGTCCCGCCATGCTGGCGGGGTTGCTGACCTATGGCGCCGGCACCCTGCTGGCGTTGCTGGCCACTCAATTTGAAACCCTGCTGCTGGCCCGGGTCATCGCGGCCTTCGGCGCCGCCGTGGGTTCCGTGGTGACCCAGACCATACTGCGCGACAGCTATCAGGGCAGCGATCTGGCGCGGGTCTTTTCGGTGATGGGCATCGCGCTCTCCCTGAGTCCTGTGCTGGGGCTGGTGAGCGGTGGCCTGCTGGCTGATGGCTTGGGTTATCTCGGGGTATTCGGCGCCCTGCTGGCGCTGGCAATCGGCTTGTTGCTGATGGCTTGCTGGCTACTGCCGGAAACCCGCCCGGCCACCACCCAAAGGGTCGCACTCTGGCCGCTGGCCTGCCGGATGGTGCGTGATACCGGCTTGTGGCGCAGCGCCGCCCTGGTCGCCCTGTTCAACACCATGCTGTTCGGCTACTACAGCCTGGCGCCGTTTCTGTTTGCCAGTCTGGGGTTGAGCGCGGGCGAGTTTGGTTACTCCGGCATCGTGCTGGCGCTGGCGACCCTGGTGGGCAGCCTGCTCAACAAGCGTCTGCTGGGCCGTGGCTGGACGCCTGCCTCGTTAATACGGCTCGCCGCCGTGCTGGCGCTGGGTTCGGGTTGGCTGGTGTGGGCCAGTCAGGCATCGCTCTGGTTTCTGCTGCCCATGACGGGAGTGGTGGTCGCGTTCGGGCTGGCTATCCCCAATGTGCTGAGCCAGGCACTGCTGGCCTATCGGGAGGTGGCGGGCAGTGCCGGGGCCCTGTTCGGGCTCGGTTACTACCTGTTGCTCAGCCTGGGATTGGCGGTTGCCGCCAGCTTGCAGGATCTCGGGCTGCTGCTCGGGGGATGCGGTCTGCTGGCATTTTGCTGCGGTTGGCGTCGTTCCACGTGAAACATCAGCTGCCGATAAAGCGGTAGCCGATGTGCCGGCTTCAGTTTCGATCAGGGTGGGTTGCTGGGAATGTTGCCGCCCAGCTTCTTGCTGCAACATCAGCTGCCGATAAAGCGGTAGCCGATGCCGGATTCGGTCTCGATCAGCGTGGGTTGCTGGGGGTTATCTCCCAGCTTCTTGCGCAGGCTGGCGATGACGATGCGCAGGTAGTGGGTATCTTCCTTGTGGCTCGGTCCCCAGATGTCGATGAGCAGCTGGGTCTGTTGCACCAGCTTGCCGGGGTGGCACACCAGCGCCTGCAACAGGGCGAACTCCTTGCGGGAGAGGGGGATCTCCTCGCCCTGCAGGGTCACCTTGTGGCTGCTGCTGTCCAGGGTCAGGCCACACTGGGGGAAGTGTCGACACTCGCCGCTGGTGGCACCGACTCGCTGGCGCAGCAGCACCCGGATACGGGCCATCATCTCCCCGACGCCGAACGGCTTGCTCATGTAGTCGTTGGCCCCCGCATCCAGCAGCCGCACCTTCTCCTGCTCGGAGTCCCGCGCCGAGAGCACCAGCACGGGATTGGCGTGATGCTCGCGGATGGCGTGCAGGATTTGGATGCCATCGCCATCCGGCAGGCCCAGATCCAGGATCACCAGGTCGGGGTTGAGGTGGCGATACTGCGCCATCCCCTCGGTGACGCCGACCGCCTCACTCACCTGATGTCCTTCGGCGATCAGGCTGATCCGCAAAAAACGGCGGATGGCCGCCTCGTCGTCGATGACCAGTATGTGAGCCATTCAGCCTCCCGTTTGCTGATTGAAAAGGGCGGCGACCATCAGGCCGCCGGTGCGTTGAGGGCCAGCGGCAGGGAGATGCGCATGCAGGTGCCGTTGCCGTTGGGGCCGGCGAATGCCCAGATGCGGCCGCCGTGGACCTCTATCATAGCGCGGGAAATGGCGAGGCCAAGCCCGGTGCCGCGGCTGCCGCAGTCGCCGACCGGCTGGGTGTAGAACAGATTGAAGATCTTGTCCCGATCCGACTCGGCGATGCCGACCCCGATATCGATGATGTCGATGATGAGGTCGGGGTCCGCCAGCATCACCTTGAACTCGATGGGGGTGCCGGCCGGTGAGTAGCGGGAGGCGTTGTCGAGGATGTTGACCAGCACCTGCTCGATCAGGGCGCCGTGCACATAGAGCCGGGGGATCTGCTGATCGAAGTGCACCAGCAGCTTGTGCTGGCGCCAGGAGGAGTCGAGCCGGCGGCGGGCGCTCTCCACCAGGTCCGCCAGGTCGACCCAATCCCGTTTCAGCTGGAAATCCGGTGAACCGATGCGGGTCATGTCCAGCAGGTTCTGCACATAGCCGTGCAGGCGGCGCGCCTCGTCCTGCACCGAGTGCAGCAGTTCGATGCGGTCCTCCGCACTTATCCGGTCCCCGTATTCCAGCAGGGTGCTGCCAGCCCCCATGATGGTGGCCAGCGGCGTCTTCAGGTCGTGGGAGACCGAGGAGAGCAGGGCGGCGCGCATCCGGTCGGTCTCCGCCTGCAACTGGCTGTCGGCCAGCCGCTCGTTGAGATCGATCCGCGCCAGGGCGGCGCGGATATCTGTGAGCAGGGCCTGCAGCTGGTGCTCGGCGGCGGAGGTGAGCGGGCTGGCCAGCCGGATGCCCAGCACCAGGTCATCGCCGAGGTGATGATACTGGGCCTCGGCGGCGTTGAGGGTGGCGGTATGGGCACCGGCACTCTGCTTCTGGGCCAGGCACCAGTCAATGGCGGCCTTGTCGGTCTGGCCCGGCCCGGTCTGGGTGTCACCGGCCCGGTACTGGTAATCCCCATCGAGCGCGAACACGGGCTGCCCAAGGGCGAGGGCGATGGCCTGGGTTCCCTGTCTCAGCACGTCCACCGGGCTGCTGGCGGTGGCCAGTCCCTGGCTCAGGGAGAGCAGGGCGTTACCCAGTTGCTGGGTCTCGCGCAGACTGACCAGTTGCTGACGCTGGCGGGAGGCGAGGCGCCCGGCCGCGATGCCGACGATCAGCAGCACGAACAGGGTGAGCAGGTCGCTGTGGCTGGCCACGCTCAGGGAGAAGTAGGGGAAGGTGAACAGCAGATTGTGGCCGACGAATCCCAGCACGGCGGCCAGGATAGCGGGGACCAGGCTGGTGGTGAGCGCGGTGGCCAGCACCCCCAGCACGAACAGCATGGGCAGGGAGGCGGGGGGCAGCCAGTGGGAGAGGGCCCAGACCACGGCCGAGGTCCCCCCCATGATGGCCACCGCGAGCAGGCTCTGGCGAAGCTCACCCGGGCCTGCCGTTGGTAGGGTCAGGCCGGGCTTGCGCTTCTCGGTATCCACCAGCGTGATCTCGAATCCCTGCGCCTGTTTGAGCAGGTGCTGTACCAGGGATCGACGCCAGGGCGGGTTGCGGGATTTGCCGAGCAGCAATTGGGAGACCTGCTGCTGTTCGGCGGTTTCCAGCAGGGCATCGGCCACGGCCGGGCTGGAGAGGGTCAGCACCCTGGCCCCCAGTTGGGAGGCGAGGGCCAGCGCCTGCTCCAGCTCGGGGGAGCGTTGCCCCTTGCTGTCGATGTGCACCACCAGCCAGGGCAGTTGCCTGCGCTGGGCGAAGCGGTGGCCGTAACGCACCAGGGCGGCGCCGTGCTCATCCCCGATGCAGACCATCAGCTTGCCCCGCAGCGGCAGTGTGGTCTTGCCGGCGGCCTGCCACTGCAACTGCAGATCCCCCTCCACGTGGCTGGCGGCGGTCTGCATCGCCAGCTCCCGCAGGGCGGTCAGGTTGTTGAGGGAGAAGAATGATTGCAGGGCGGCCTTGGCCTGGTGGGGCACATAGACCTTGCCCTCCTTGAGGCGGCCGAGCAGCTCCTTGGGGGGGAGGTCGATCAGCACCAGGCTGTCGGCCTCCAGCAGCACCTGATCCGGCAGGGTCTCCTTGACCCTGACCCCGGTCAGCTGCCACACCAGATCGTTGAGGCTCTCCAGGTGCTGCACGTTGAGGGTGGTGTAGACGTCGATGCCGGCGCCCAGCAGCTCCTCTACATCCTGCCAGCGCTTCTCGTGGCGGCTGCCGGGGGCGTTGCTGTGGGCCAGCTCGTCCACCACGGCGATGGCGGGCTTGCGCGCCAGCAGACCGTCCAGATCCATCTCCTCCAGCCGCTGCTGGCGGTGCAGGTGCAGTGTGCGCGGCAGGATGGCGAGCTTGTCGAGCAGGGCCAGGGTCTCCTGGCGGCCGTGGGTCTCCACCACCCCGATCAGGATGTCGACTCCCTCCCTGGCCTGCTCCCGCACCGCCTGCAGCATGGCGTAGGTCTTGCCGACGCCGGGGGCCGCGCCGAGAAACACCTTCAGCTTGCCCCTGTGCTCCTGCTCCAGGCTCGCCAGCAGGGCGTCTGCCCTCACTTCATCACGCATCCCCGTGCTCCCGTTGCATCGGCCGAACTGCGGCCGTGACCTCATTGCTCATGCTTGTCCCCGTTGTCGAAAGGGAGCCTTCCCGAACGGCAAGGAGCGCCCTCAGGCGCCCTTTTGATGATCGAGTTGCAGGTTCAACTGGAGAATGTTGACCACCTGCGGGCCAAGGATACCAGCTTGTGCCGCCGACTTGACCTGCTCCGTCAACTGAACGGGATCCAGCCCCCGTTGCCCGGCGACCCGCGCTACCTGAGCCAGGGCTGCATCGATCGGCAGATGGGGATCGAGGCCGGAGGCGGAGCGGGTCAGCAGGGCGGGGACCCTGGCTTCCGGCTGCGCCCTGGCCGCCGCGGCGGCAAACTCGGCCCGCAGCGGCGAGCTCATCCCCAGGTTGCTGGCACCTCCGCCTATGGTGGCGAAGTCGCTGGCGGAGGGGCGGGAGTGGAAGTAGTCGGCCCGCTCGAACTTCTGTGCCAGCAGGGCGCTGCCGACCACCTGCTGTTTGGCGTTGGTGAGCAGGCTGCCGTTGGCCTGCCAGGGGAAGAGCAACTGGGCCAGCCCGGTGACTGCCAGCGGATACGCTACCCCCAGCAGCAGGGTCAGGGTCAGCAGGGTTCTGATTGCTATCATGATGTGTTTGCTCCAAATGTGTTGGGTGGATGCGGGCCTGCCCCGCATCCGGTGATGCCGTTACACCAGCCCCAGGCCGGTGATGACCAGGTCGATCAGCTTGATACCTATGAAAGGCACTATCAGGCCGCCGACGCCGTAGATCAGCAGGTTGCGGCGCAGCAGGCTGGCGGCCGAGCCCTGCAGGCTGACCCCGCGCAGGGCCAGCGGCACCAGCGCGACGATGATCAGGGCGTTGAAGATGATGGCCGACAGGATGGCGCTCTCGGGGCTGCCCAGCTGCATCAGGTTCAGCCCCCCCAACTGCGGATAGGCGGCGATGAACAGGGCCGGCAGGATGGCGAAGTACTTGGCCACGTCGTTGGCGATGGAGAAGGTGGTCAGGGCGCCACGGGTCACCAGCAGCTGCTTGCCCACCAGCACCACGTCCAGCAGCTTGGTGGGGTTGGAGTCGAGATCCACCAGGTTGCCCGCCTCCTTGGCGGCCTGGGTCCCCTCGTTCATGGCCAGCCCCACGTCGGCCTGGGCCAGCGCCGGTGCGTCGTTGGCGCCGTCCCCGCACATGGCGACCAGGCGGCCGTCGGCCTGCTCCTGACGGATGTAGGCCAGCTTCTTCTCCGGCGTCGCCTCGGCGATGAAGTCGTCCACCCCAGCCTCGGCGGCGATGGCGGCGGCGGTCAGCGGGTTGTCACCGGTGATCATCACGGTGCGGATCCCCATGTGGCGCAGGATCTGGAAGCGTGCCTTGATGCCCGGCTTGATGATGTCCTTGAGGAACACTACCCCCAGCAGCTTCTCGTGGGTGCAGACCAGCAGCGGGGTACCGCCCTGGCGGGCGATGTTGTCCACCGATTTGAGGATGAGCTCGGGCACCGCCTTGCGATCGAGGGAGAGGTAGCGCAGCACCGCGTCCACCGCCCCCTTGCGATAGTGATGGCCGTTGCGATCCAGCCCGCTCAGCCGGGTCTCGGCGCTGAAGGGGATGAGGATGTCGCTCTCCAGCTGGCTCGGCTTGGTGTGGCTCTTGCCCGCCAGGGTCAGGATGGATTTGCCTTCCGGCGTGTTGTCACCGAGCGAGGCCAGCATGGCGGCCTGGGCCAGCAGGGAGGGGTCCACGCCGGGGGCCGGGATCAGCTCGTCCGCCATCCGGTTGCCGAAAGTGATGGTGCCGGTCTTGTCCAGCAGCAGGGTGCGCACGTCGCCGGCGGCTTCCACCGCCCGGCCCGACTTGGCGATCACGTTGAGCTTCACCAGCCGGTCCATGCCGGCGATGCCGATGGCGGAGAGCAGACCGCCGATGGTGGTCGGGATCAGGGTGATGAACAGCGCCAGCAGATAGAGCCGGGGCACCTGGGTGCCGTTGTAGTCGAGGAACCAGGGCAGGGTGGCCACCACCAGCAGGAAGATCAGGGTCAGCCCCACCAGCAGGGCGTCCAGCGCCATCTCGTTGGGGGTCTTCTGCCGCTTGGCTCCTTCCACCAGCGCAATCATGCGATCCAGCGTGCTTTCGCCCGGGTTGTTGCTGATGTGTACCCAGATCTGGTCGGAGACGACGGTGGTGTTGCTGGTCACGCCGCTGCGGTCGGTGCCCGACTCGCGGATGACGGGGGCGGATTCGCCGGTGATGGCCGCCTCGTTGACCGAGGCGATGCCGGCGACCACTTCGCCGTCGGCCGGGATCATCTCGCCGCTGCGCACCAGCACCAGATCGCCCTTGAGCAGGCTGGTGGCCGGTACCCACTCGCCCTTGTCATCCTGCGGGCTGGTGACCCGACGTGCCTTGAGCTGGCTCATGCCGGCCTTCAGGCTGTCGGCCCGCGCCTTGCCACGCCCCTCGGCCAGGGTTTCGGCGAAGTTGGCAAACCAGAGGGTAAGCCAGAGCCAGGCAGTCAGCTGCCAGGCCAGCGAAGGGGCGACGCCGGAGAGCGGTTGCCCCAGCAGCGACTCCAGGGTCGCCATCACGGCCGCCAACCAGAGGGTGAACAGGATGGGGCTGCCGAACAGCGCCCTGGGGTTGAAGCGATAGAGGGCTTCCACCATGGCCTGCAGGATCTGTGATTTCTGTTTCTTGCCCTTCACCTGAACGGTGTCGGTGCTCATTGAAGCGGACTTGCTCATTGGAAAGCTCCCTGCATCGAATAGTTGGTCACGCAGATCAGTCGGGTGTGCAGCATCAGAAGGCACCTCCCAGCAGGCTCAGGTGTTCCGCCACCGGGCCCAGCGCCAGTACCGGCAGGAAGGAGAGACCCCCCATCAGCAGCACGGTGACGATCAGCAGGGTGATGAAGAGCGGGCCGCTAACGGGGAAGTCCCCTTCGCTCGTCTCCTGGCGTGGTGCGCGGGCCAGCTGGCCGGCGATGGCCAGCACCGGAATGATGTAGCCGAAGCGGCCGAGCAGCATGGCCAGCCCGATGGCGATGCACTGCCAGCTGTCGGCGGCGGCAAAGCCGGCGAAGGCGGAGCCGTTGTTGCCGGCGGCCGAGGCGTAGGCATAGATCAGCCGGGACAGGCCGTGGGGGCCGTCGTGTCCGATGACGGTGGCGGAGTTCGGCATCAGCAGGGTAATGCCGCCGATCACCAATACCCCGACCGGCATCACCAGCATGCTGGCGACCACCCACTTCATCTCGGTGATGCCGAGCCGTTTGCCCAGATAGGTGGGGGTGCGCCCCACCATCAGGCCGCACAGGAACACGGTGAGCAGCACGAACAGCATCATGCCGTAGATGCCGGCACCGACGCCGCCGAACACCACTTCACCCAGCAGCATGTTGATCATGCCGACCATGCCGGCGAGCGGGGCGAAGCTGTCGTGCATGGCGTTGACCGAGCCGTTGGAGGCGGCGGTGGTCGCCACTTCCCAGATGCTGGACAGCACGGGGCCGAAGCGGCTCTCCTTGCCTTCCCAGTTGCCGGCTTCGCTGGTGAGGTGGGCGAGGGCGGGATCCGGCTTCAGCTCCTGACCGATGGCGAGGCAGAGCCCCAGCACCAGCATGATGGTCATGGCGATGAGGATGGCGCGGCTGTGGGCCAGATCCTTCACGTAACGCCCCAGGGTGCAGACCATGGCGGCGGCCAGCGTCAGCAGGGCGACCATCTCCAGCCAGTTGGAGAGGGCAGTGGGGTTCTCGAACGGATGGGCCGAGTTGACGCCAAAGAAGCCACCGCCGTTGGAGCCGAGCTGCTTGATGGCGATCTGGGAGGCGGCCGGGCCGAGCGGCAGCAGCTGCTCCTGCCCTTCCAGGGCGTGGAACGGCAGGTAGGCAGACAGGCTCTGGGGCACCCCCTGCCAGACCAGCAGTAGCGCCAGGATCAGCGCCATCGGCAGCAGCACGTAGAGACAGAAACGCACCAGATCCTGCCAGAAGTTGCCAAGGTGGGTGGTCTGCTGGCGGGCGATGCCGCGAAACAGGGCGATGGCGACGGCAGCGCCGGTGGCGGCGGAGACGAAGTTCTGGGTGGTGAGCCCCACCATCTGGCTGAAGTAGGAGAGGCTGGCTTCGCCGGAGTAGGCCTGCCAGTTGGTGTTGGTCATGAAGCTGACCGCGGTGTTGAAGGCGAGTTGCCAGTTCAGTCCGGGCAGTTGCTGCGGGTTGAGGGGCAGCAGCTCCTGCGCCATCAGGATCAGGAACAGCAGGCCGAAACCGGCGCCGTTGAAAGCCAGCAGGCTGAGGGCGTAGGACTTCCAGTCCTGCTCGCGCCCGTCCGTGCCGCAGCAGGCCAGAGTGGCGCGCTCAAGCGGGGCCAGCCAGCGACTCTTGCCTTCAAACACCCGATACAGGTAGTTGCCAAGCAGAGGCGCCGGCAGCAGCACCAGCAGCACGAACGCGATGGGATAGATGATCTCTTGCCACATATCCGGTTCCTCACTCATGAGTGCGCGCGAGGGCGCGCAGCAGATAGCCCGCGAGGGCGAGGACCAGCAGCAGATATAGCCAATTCATAACGACTCCGTTGAGGTAATTAGCGTCAGGGATCGATGCATATCCGTGTCGATCCCATGGGTCTCATTGACGCTCAAAGGGTATGTAAAACGGGCGTAAAGGCGCCATAAAGCCCAATTTGGCTGGCGTAAAATCGGCGTAAAGAAGGCAGGTTTTGTTGGCTGGTGGACAGGCAAGGCACAAAAAACCCAGCCTGAGCCGGGTTTTGGTAGCAAGTGGTGGAAGCTGACCCGATGGTGATGAGGTCAGTTTCAACCCCGCTTATCGCATGGTCACAAACTCTTCCGCGCTGGTGGGATGGATGGCAACGCAGTTGTCGAAGTCCGCCTTGGTGGCACCCATCTTCATGGCGACGCCGAAGCCCTGCAGGATCTCGTCCATGGCGAAGCCGATTCCATGCAGGCCGACTACCTTCTCTTCCGGCCCGACGCAGACCAGTTTCATCCGGGTGGGCTGGCGATGCTGGGTCAGTGCCGAATACATGGCGGTGAACTGGCTGCGGTAGACCTTCACCTGATCTTCACCGTATTCGGCGACGGCTTCCGGCTCGGTCAGGCCGATGGTGCCGATGGGCGGGTGGCTGAACACCACGGTCGGCACCAGATCGTAGTTGAGGTGCTCGCCCGGCTTGTTGTTGAACAGCCGCTCCGAGAGGCGGCGGCCTGCCGCGACAGCCACCGGGGTGAGCTGGATGCGGCCGGTGTTGTCACCGACGGCATAGAGGTTGGCGACGGCGGTGTTCTGGAACTTGTCGGTGGGGATGAAGCCCTTCTCGTCCAGGGTGATGCCGGTGGCAGCCAGATTGAGGTTGTCGGTGGCAGGCACGCGACCGATGGCCCAGATGAGGCAGTCCACTGTGAGGTGGCGACCATCTTCCAGTTGCAGGGTCAGGCTGTCGTCGGCGTTCTTGATGACGGCCTTGGGAATGGCGTGGGTGTGCAGCTTGGGCCCTTCCTGCGCCATGATCTCCACCAGGGTCTCGTGGATCATGGGGTCGAAGTTGCGCAGCGGCGCATGTTTGCGCACCACCAGATGGGTCTCGGAGCCAAGTGCCTGCATCACGCCAGCGATCTCCACGGCGATATAGCCGGCACCCACCACGGCAACCCGTTTGGGCTGGCTTTGCAGGTCGAAGAAACCGTCGGAGTCGATACCCAGTTCGGCGCCCGGAATGGTCGGGACCTCGGGGCGGCCGCCGGTGGCAATCAGGATGTGATCGGCGCTGTAGTGCTCGCCGTTCACCTCGACGGTATGGCTGTCGACGAAGCGGGCGAAGCCCTTGATGACGGTGATCTGGTTCTTGCCCAGCACGTTCTGGTAGGACTGGTGAATGCGCCCGATATAGGCCTGACGGGATTCGACCAGCTTGGCCCAGCTGAAGTGGTTGAGCGTGGTGTCGAAGCCGTAGTCGGCGCCATATTTCAGGGCATCGGCGATCTGGCCTGCATACCACATGGCCTTCTTCGGTACGCAGCCGACGTTGACGCAGGTGCCACCCAGCTCTTTGGCTTCGATCAGGGCGACTTTCTTGCCGTACATGGCTGCCCG
Source organism: Aeromonas sp. TW 6 (assembly GCF_013168745.1). Lineage (NCBI taxonomy): Bacteria > Pseudomonadati > Pseudomonadota > Gammaproteobacteria > Aeromonadales > Aeromonadaceae > Aeromonas > Aeromonas sp. TW 6. The sequence goes on from NZ_JABERS010000064.1 coordinate 13,015, forward strand.
GTTGGCCGAGGCGATGCCGCCGCTGCCGCCACCGATGGCGATGTAGTCAAAATGCTGTGCCATTGCGAGGTTCTCCGCTCGTTAAGAATGCAGTCACAGCATGATGGGGACAAAGCGGCCGGCCCACAAGAGCCGGTGCTCAGTTCTGCTGGATGGGCAAGCGAATGTGGAACTGGGCGCCCTGGCCCGGTTCGCTGGCGCAGTGGATGCGGCCGCGCAGCAGCTGGACCACCAGGTTGTAGATGATGTGAGTGCCGAGCCCGCTGCCACCCTGTCCCCGCTTGGAGGTGACGAAGGGATCGAAGATGCGCGGCAATATCTCCGGGGGGATGCCGCGGCCGTTGTCACTGTAGTCGATGACCAGCTCGTCTCCCTGCTGCGCCACCTGGATGGTGATCTTTCTGGGCCTGTCCCAGCCATCGAAACCGTGATGGATGGAGTTGAGGATCAGGTTGGAATAGATCTGGGTGAAGCTGCCCGGGAAGGAGTAGATGCTCAGCTTGGGATCGCACTGGATGTCCACCTCGCACTGGGCCTTCTTGAGCTTGTAGCCGAGGGAGACCACCACCTGATGCAGGTTGTCGGCGAGGCTGAAGTTGTAGCGGGCCTCGGAGGACTGATCCACTGCCACCTGCTTGAAGCTGGCGATGAGCTCGGAGGCGCGTCTCAGGTTGCCTTGCAGCAGTTGCATCGACTCGTCGAGATTCTGGGTGAATTCGTTGAGGTAGGAGCGGGAGAGCTGCTTGGCCTCGATATGCTGCTTGAAGTCGGCCACCCGCTCCTGCAGGTAGGAGGAGGCGGTGACGCTGATGCCGATGGGGGTGTTGATCTCGTGGGCCACGCCGGCAACCAGGGAACCGAGGGAGGCCATTTTCTCCGACTCCACCAGGGTCTGCTGGGCCTGCTTGAGATCGTCATAGGCCTTGCCCAGCTGGTCGTTGGCATCGCTCAGGCTGCGGGTGCGTTCAGCCACCTTGCCTTCCAGCTGCTCGTTGAACAGGGTGATCTCCCGCTCCACCTTTTTGAGGGGGGTGATGTCATAGCCAAAGCCGATCAGGTACTTGAGGTTGGGCCCCTCGTAGAAGGGAGCGAAGGTCCACTGCAGTACCAGCTCGTTGCCCTGCTGGTCGTGCATGGTGATCTCCCTGTCCTCCAGGGCGCCCTGCTCGGCCAGGGTGGCGGCCAGCTCGTCACGCTGCTCCTTGCTGACGAAGAGATCCAGCCAGTTGTGCTGCAACAACTCCTGGTGGTGATAGCCGGTGAGCAGGATGGCCGCCGGGTTGATGCTGGCGATGTTGAGGTCCGGCTCCATGCAGCAGATGACCATGTTGGCGGAGTTGATCAGGGTGGCGGAGAAGTCCCGCTCCTGTTGGAGCTGATCGGCGGCCTGATGGCGGGCCGTGAACTCGTCGTTCAGCCGGGTGCGCATCTGGTTGAGGGGGGCGGCCAGGGTATCGAATTCGTCAGGGGACTTGCGGGGCAGGGGGCGACCTTCCAGGGTCAGCTCTACCGCGAGGCGATCCAGGCTCAGTTTCTGGGCATAGCTGACGATGCGGTTGATATGACGGATCACCAGATAGTAGATGATGACCAGGATGCAGAACGAGACGACCAGGGTCTTGATGGTCTGGCTGACCAGGATCAGCACGGATTTCTCGATGAGGCGCTGGTAGACCTGCTCCAGGGAGGCGGCGACGAACAGCTTGCCGACCACTTCCCCCTGATAGCTCAGGGTGAACTCGCGGGAGATGTCGTATTGGGGCTGCTCCACCCCCTGGGTGAGCAGGGGCACTTCCGAATTGCCCAGCATCTCCTTGACCATGACGAACTGCATGTTGGGCAGGTTCATGATGCCCTCGATCTGCACCTTCACCTGCTCTTCATCCAGGTTCCAGAGACTGGCCGAGATGGGTTGCAGGAAGGAGGCCTCGATCTGGCCGATGCTGGCCTCGATGACGGTCACATCCTTGTTGTAGTCCCAGGCGAGCTGAAGCACGGTGATGAGCAGTGCCAGCACCGTACTGCAGATCAGAATGTAGGAAAGCAGACGATAAGAGAGTCCGTTAAGGCCGACGGCCTTGGAGAAGATTCCTGACATGGCGTCCTTGCGGTCTGGATTGAGTGCGGTTTAGTTTAACTGCTTCATGGACTTATGTCGTGTGTCATCCAATGGATAAAAATAAGGCCCCTTTCGGGGCCTTTTTTGTGTGGGCTGGGATCAGTGACCGCCCTTGGCTTTTGCCGGGATGGATTCGTCGAATTCCGGCAGCGGCTTGTGTTCGGATGCCAGGAAGGTGTAGATGACCGGCAGCACGAACAGGGTGAACAGGGTGCCGATGGCCAGACCCGCTACGATGACGATGCCGATGCTGAAGCGCTGTGCCGCCCCCGCACCCGAGGCATAGAGCAGCGGGATAAGGCCTGCGATCATCGCCGCCGTGGTCATCAGGATGGGGCGCAGACGGACCTTGGCAGCTTGCATCACGGCTTGCATCCGGTTCAGACCATGGAGCAGCTGCTCCTCCTTCGCCACCTCGCAGATCAGAATACCGTGCTTGGTAATCAGACCGACGAGAGTGATGAGACCGACCTGGGAGTAGATGTTCATGGTGGCCATACCCCACGCCAGGGCGATCAGCGCGCCACTGATGGCCAGCGGCACCGACACCATGATGACCAGCGGGTCACGCACGGATTCGAACTGGATCGCCAGCACCAGGAAGATGATGGCCAGGGCCAGGGCGAAGGTGGCGTAGAGCGCATTCCCTTCGGTCACGAACTGGCGGGCTTCCCCCATGAAGTCGTAACGATAGCCTTGGGGCAGCTTCTCTTCCGCGGTCGCCTTGAACCAGTTGATCGCATCCCCCATGGCCACGCCCGGTGCCGGCACGGCGCCGATGGTGGCGGAGTTCAGCTGGTTGAAGTGGGGCAGGGCACGGGGCTCTCCCTTCACTTCAATCTTGATCAGGCTGCCCAGCGGGATCGACTTGCCGTCGGCGGCACGCACGTAGTAGCCCTTGATGGACTCGGGGTTGAGACGGAACTTGCGCTCCACCTGCGGGATCACCTCGTAGGAGCGGCCATCCAGGTCGATACGGTTGACGTAACCGTCCGCCATCATGGTGCCCATGGTGATGCCGATGTCTTGCATGGTGATGCCGTAGGCACCCGCCTTGTCCTTGTCGATGCTGATCTTCATGGTGGCCGAGTCGTAGTTCAGATCGAGATCCGAATAAACGAACTGGCCGTTGGCCTGGGTTGCCGCCAGCATCTCACCCGCGATCAGGAACAGGCTCTCGAAGCTGTTCGGGGTGGTGATGACGAACTGGATGGGCAAACCGCTCGACGCCCCCGGCAGTTCCGGGAACTGGAAGGTGGTGATGGCCATCCCGGGGATGTCCTTCACCAGACCGGCGACCCGATCCAGCACCTCTTTCTGGCTTGCTTCACGCTGGCTCCATGGCACCATGGAGGCGATACCGAACGCCTGATTGGAGTTGAACAGCCCCGAGAAGACCTGGGAGTAAGCGATCTCCGGCTGGTCGTCCAGGACTTTGTTCACGTCCGCCATGGTATTTTCGATGTAGTCCAGGTTGGCGTTGGAAGGGGCCGTCCCCAGCACCGCCATGACGCCTTTGTCCTCGGACGGGGCCAGCTCGCTCGGAATGAACTTGAACAGCAGCGGCAGGCTGGCGAACACGATGACGGCAAACAGGATGACCACGATGCGCTTTTGCATCACGGCATGGAGCATGGCGTCGTAGCGGGCCGTCATCCGGTCCAGCAGATCGTGTACGGTACGCTCGAACTTGCCGGGCTCCTCGTTGGCCCTGAGCATCTTGGCGCACATCATGGGCGACAGGGTCAGGGCGATGATGCCCGAGACGAACACGGCGCCCGCCAGGGTCAGCGCGAACTCCTTGAACAGGGAGCCGGTGATGCCCCCCATCAGGGCGATGGGCGCATACACCGCCGCCAGGGTGACCGTCATGGCGATGACGGGCACGGCGATCTCCCGGGTACCTATGATGGCGGCCCGGAACGGCTCTTCCCCTTCCTTGATGTGACGGTCGACGTTCTCCAGCACCACGATGGCGTCATCCACCACCAGACCGATGGCCAGCACCATCGCCAGCAGGGTCATGAGGTTTATGGAGAAGCCGAACATGTCCATCATCATCACCACGCCGATGAGGCTCAGGGGAATGGTGATGATGGGGATGATGACCGCCCGGAACGAACCGAGGAACAGGGTGATCACCACCAGTACGATGGCGGCCGCCTCCAGTATGGTCTTGATGACCTCGTGGATGGACTCGTTGATGGCGATGGTGGAGTCATACAGGACGTTCACCTGCATGGTGCTCGGCATGTTGCTCTTCAGGCTCGGCAGCAGCTCCAGCACATCGTGGGCGATGTTGATGGGGTTGGCGGTCGGCGCCGCGTTGATGGCCAATACCACGGCCTCGCGGCCGTTGGCGCTGGCGCGATAGATGTCGTGGCTCTTCTCCAGCGACACCTTGGCGATGTCGGAGAGGCGGATCACCTTGCTGTCGCGGGTGGCGACCACCAGACGCTTGAGCTCTTCGATGTTGCCGACCTGGGTCTCGGCGTTGCCGTTGAACAGGGTGAAATAGCCGGTGGCCTGGCCGGTCGCGGACTGATAGTTGTTGCTGTTGAGCACCGTCATCACGTCGCTTGAGGTCAGGTCAAAGGCGGCCATCTTGGCCGGATCCAGCCACACCCGCAGGGCGAATTCGACCCCGCCATACAGATCCACCTTGGAGACCCCGCCCACGGTAAACAGCTGGGGCTTGACGACCCGCTCCAGGTAGTCGGTGATCTGGCTGGAGTTGAGCTCCGGGCTGGTGAAGCCCATGTAGAGCACCGCCGTGGTGGAGCCGGTGGAGGAGGTGACCGAAGGGTCTTCCGCCTCTTTGGGCAACTGGGAACGCACCGAGTTGACCTTGGCCAGGATGTCGGACAGCGCGGCGTTCGGATCGGTGTTGAGCTTCATGTACGCCGTCACCGTGGAACTGCCCAGCTGGCTCGAGGAGGTCATGAAGTCGATGTTGTCGGCCTGGGCGACCGCCTGCTCCAGAGGCTGGGTGATGAAGCCCTGGATCAGATCCGCACTGGCGCCATAGTAGCTGGTGTTGACCGTGATGACGGTATTGATCACCTCGGGGTATTCACGCACCTGCATCTTGAAGATGGCCTGGAAGCCCAGCAGGGCTATCAGGAAGCTGAGCGAGATCGCCAGCACAGGCCGTTTTATGAATATGTCAGTAAATCGCATCGCAGCTCTCCGCGCTTACAGCATCGGGGTTTGTGCCGGAACGGCAAGGGCATCGTTCTCGACCACGTGCACCTTGGTATCGTTGCTCAGGCGAACCTGACCCGACAGCACGATTTGATCGCCAGCCTTGATGCCGGACAGCACATGGACATCGTTGCCGCGACGCTCACCTGCCTTGACCACCACCTGCTTGGCGCGTTTCACGCCGTCAGCCTCGTGAATGACGTAGACGTTCTCGCCATAGAGGGTGAAGGAGATGGCGGACTGCGGGATCACGATCTGGTCTTTCACCGTGGGCAGTATGATGCTGGCGCGGGCGAACATGCCGGAACGGAGCTGGCCGTCGTTGTTCGGAATGTCTGCCTGCACCTGGATCAGGCCGCTCTGATAGTTGACAGCGGGCTCGATGGCTGTGATTTGGCCGTCAAACTGGGTCTGGGGATAGGCATCCACGTTGATCTTGATGGTCTGTCCCAGGGTGATTTTGGAGATGTCGGTCTGGGGCACGGTGAAGCGCAAGCGCATCACGCTGGTGTCTTCCAGGCGCACAATCTGGGTACCCGGTTCCAGATACTGGCCGAGGAAGACGTTGCGCAGGCCCACGGCACCGCTGAAGGGGGCACGCACCTCACGACGGGCGATGGTGGCCTTCAGACTGTCGATGTCCGCCTCCAGGGAGCGGTAGCTTGCCTCGGCATCATCCAGCTGGTCACGGGAGATGGAGTTCTTCTGATAGAGGTTCTTGTAGCGCTCGAACTTGGCCCTGGCTGCCGGCAGTCTGGCCTGGGAAGAGTTCAGATTGGCTTTTTCCACACTGGAGTCCAGGCTCAGCAGCAGTTGATCCGCTTTGACATGTGCCCCCGATTCGAACCGGATGCTGTCGATGGTGCCTGACAGCTCGCTGGAGAGGGTGACCCCCTGGTTCGGCTCGATGAAGCCGATGGCTTCAATGGTGGGGACCCAGTCCTGCGCCTTGGTGACCATGGCGGTGACCGGGAACTCGGGCTCGGGCCGATTGGCCATGAACTCTGCAATCTTCTTCTGCTTGAACATATTGAAGCCGATGACACTGCCAAACAGGGCGAGTGCTATCAGCAACATGATGGCCATCCACTTTTTCATGAACAGGCTCCTGTGATGGAAACATTAGGGTTTAAAATGGCATTCCAGCTGGCCCGGATGACCGTCTCCAGCTGTTCCTGCGTCAATTCGAAATCGTGAACCCGGCGCTGCTGTGCCAGGTTGGCCACGCAATCCAGACTCAATGCTTGCAACACCAGAATGGGGAGATCGATGAAGAGTCCCTGTTGGCGTCCTTGCTCAAAGAAGCGCTCAAGTGGCGCCCACGTCGCCATTATGACCGGATCCCGCTCCAATTCAGCCCCCAATTGAGAACTTTCGTACTGCAATTTGCACTTGAGTGCATTGGGGTAGCTGGTGAAGATGGCATCGATGTTGAGCCAGAGGCGCCGATACTGCTCATAGGACACCTCTTCTATCTGCACACCTTCCATGACCAGGGGATGACACTTGAGGATAGTGTGCTGATAGAGCTGGCGGATCAGGTCATCCTTGTCGCTGAAATAGCGATAGATGGTGCCTGCCGCCACCTTGGCTTTCTTGGCGACCACGGCAATGGAAAGGCCGTAGAAGCCCTGCTCGCCGAGGATCTCGTGAGCTGCTTCGAAAATGCGTTCTTTCTTATCCATGGTTATCAGAGGTCAACGACTGAATGAACGTTCATTCATTCTAGGTGGGCGCAAAGGCAAGTCAAGCATTGCCCATCATCTCTGACCCTATGGGGTGAGGGATTCAAAAAGTAGTGGGGAATTGCTGGATCCAGCCTGAACAAAACAAAAATAGTTGAAAAGGGTCGGAAGTGATTGAAAAACAGGCACTTGATTCTTTATGTCAAAAAAAGAGTAGACAAGGTCGGCATCATCATCAATAATGCGCCCCGTTCGACAGCGTAGCGCCCGTAGCTCAGCTGGATAGAGCGCTGCCCTCCGGAGGCAGAGGTCACAGGTTCGAATCCTGTCGGGCGCACCATCAAAAGTGCGCCGGTTAAACGGGCGTGTTGAAGAACGAAAACAGCTGTGGTGGCTGTAGCTCAGTTGGTAGAGTCCCGGATTGTGATTCCGGTTGTCGTGGGTTCGAGCCCCATCAGCCACCCCATTTTACAGCTTGTCAGGTACGCGAAGGTGGCGGAATTGGTAGACGCGCTAGCTTCAGGTGTTAGTGCCCCCCGGGTGTGAGGGTTCGAGTCCCTCTCTTCGCACCATACTTGCTGTATGACGAGGATGACCAGATGGTCATCTTTGTGTTTTTAGAATACCCCTCGGTGATTAGCGCAGCCCGGTAGCGCATCTGGTTTGGGACCAGAGGGTCAAAGGTTCGAATCCTTTATCACCGACCACATTTGAAAACCCCGCTCAGGCGGGGTTTTTGCTTTTTGGCATTTCTCTTTCGCTTTTTCCTGTCACGTCTTTTTATACCAATCAGATTAAAGATGTGATCTAATTGCTCTATTCTGGTTTCACTGTACTCAGTATGTCCGATCCAATCGATTTCTTGGCCCTCGCCAAGGCAGAAACCAACGCCAGGAAACGCATGCGATT
>NZ_JABERS010000065.1:0-20912 GCF_013168745.1 Aeromonas sp. TW 6
CGTTGATCCTCGATAACTACATCATTCACAAAAGCAAACAGACCGAGCGATGGTTGAAGAAGAATCCCAAGTTCTGCCTGGTGTTCCAGCCAGTTTACAGCCCTTGGGTTAATCACATAGAACGGCTGTGGCACAAGTTGCATGAAACCATCACGCGCAATCATCAATGCAGAGGGATGGCCAACCTGCTGGCTCGAGTGAAACACTTCATGGATACCGTGTCTCCTTTCCCGGGGAATGGCTATGGCACAGCGAAGGTGTAGCACTATTGGGATCAGTTATTTACTTTGAGGCCTCCATTGAGCTACCAACGCCGTCATTCACGCTGGTATGAGCGTGTATTATTCAGCCCCCCCTCCTTGTTTTTCTTTGGAGCCTTGCTGGCGGTCTGTCTGCCTGCCATTGAGCGATGGGGCCTGGAGTTTTGGCATCACCTCGATGCCGTCCGGATCAATACCCTGAGCGGTGCCTTTGTGGCGTTTCTGCTGACCGGGATTGTGCTGCATCGCTTCCTGCGCTATCCGGGCGCAAGTCCCGTGGCCTATATGATCCCCACGGTGACCACCCTCTATGGTGCCCTGGTCGGCATTCTCTTCTTCCTGCGCCTGCCTTACAGCCGCCAGGTATTGTTCGAGTCGTATCTGGTTGCCTTGCTTTGCTGCTGGCTCGCCTACTTCATTGGCCGCCGTTACCGGACCCCCAAATACGCCTTGCTGCCCTTTGGGGACTATCAGGCCCTGACCCGGCACGAGTGTGTGCAGTGGCGTCTGCTGGACAAACCCGATCTCGGGGCTGTGCGTTATGACGCCGTGGTGGCAGACCTTCGGGATGAGAAGCTGGCGGGTGAGTGGGAGCGTTTCCTGGCGCGCTGCGCCCTGGCGCATATCCCCGTCTACCACATCAAGCAGATCAGCGAGACCTTGACCGGGCGCGTGAAAATCGATCATCTGCACGAGAACCAGCTTGGTTCCCTCTTGCCGTCCCCCGTCTATGCCTTCATCAAACGGGGAATGGACATTCTGGCCGCGTTGATCGCGATCCCGCTGTTCTCCCCCCTGATGCTGGTGACGGCGATCCTCATCAAGCTGGAGAGTCCGGGCCCCGTTATGTTCCTGCAAAACCGGGTCGGGAAGGGGAACAAGGATTTTCGCATCTACAAGTTCCGCAGCATGTGCAAGGATTCGGAAAAAGCCGGCGCCCAGTTTGCCCAGGACGGTGACATGCGCGTCACCCGGGTGGGCAAGGTGATCCGCAAGCTGCGCATCGACGAGCTGCCGCAGTTCTTCAACGTCCTTAAAGGGGACATGAGCCTGATTGGGCCAAGACCGGAGCAGCGCACGTTCGTCGATCAGTTCGAACGGGAGATCCCGTTCTACATGTACCGTCACATCGTGCGGCCCGGGATCAGTGGCTGGGCGCAGGTGGTCCACGGTTATGCCGCTGATGCCGATGATACCCGCATCAAGATCGAACACGATTTTTACTACATCAAGCACTTCTCCCTCTGGCTGGATGTGCTCATCGTGTTCAAGACCATCCGCACCATCCTGACCGGTTTTGGCGCGCGGTAATCCCGATGCGTATCTTGTTGCTGGGGGCTCGTGGCCAGTTGGGACGAGCCCTTTTTTCTGCCCTTTGCCGGGATTATCCCCATTGGCAGGTGACGGCCCTTGGCAGGGAGGAGTGTGACATCACCGACCCCGGTGCGCTGATCTGCGCCCTGAACCGCCATCAGCCTGATGTCATCCTCAACGGTGCGGCCTATACGGCAGTCGATCTCGCACAGAGCCAGCCCGAGCTGGCAGAGCGCATCAATCATCAGGCCGTCGCACTGCTTGCCCGAGAAGCCGGTGCCAGGGGGGCGCTGTTGGTGCATTTTTCCACCGACTATGTGTTCGATGGCTCCGGCAGTGCTCCCTGGCGCGAGGTGGATGTGCCTGCCCCGCTCAATGTCTACGGTGCCAGCAAGCTGGCCGGAGAGCAGGCCATTCAGGGGCTGTGTCCCCATCATCTGATCGTGCGCACCAGCTGGGTTTATGGTGGGGAAGGGGCACACTTCGCCCGAGCCATCTTGCGCCGTGTCAACGAGGGCCGGCCCCTTGAGGTGGTGGCGGATCAGTGGGGGGCGCCGACCCAGGTGGACTGGCTGGCAACGTCCGTTCTCCTGGCGTTGACACAGGTTGTGAAGGCGCCAGACAAGGGCAGCCTCTATCATCTCTGCCCCGCAGGCGAGACGAGCTGGCATGGCTTTGCATCGGCCCTGGTTGAGGAAGGCTGTCGGCTTGGTCTGCTGGCGCAGCCCGTTCCGATAAAACCCATTCCATCTGCAAACTGGCCCCAGGCAGCCCGTCGGCCATTCAACTCCAGGCTCGATTGTCGACGGTTTGCCACTGTGTTCGGGATCCAGATCCCGGCCTGGGAAGGGCTGATGAGCCGCTGGCTTGCCAGTCAGTGTGAAGGTGAATGACGTGACGCGTGTCTTGATGGCTCTCTGTTCTCCTCTGGAGGTGTTCCATGCACCAGCGTAAAGGCATCATCCTGGCCGGGGGATCCGCCACCCGTCTCTATCCGGCGACGCTGGCCATCAGCAAGCAACTGCTGCCGGTCTATGACAAGCCCATGATCTATTACCCCCTTTTAACCCTGATGCAGGCGGGTATCCGTGAGATTCTCATCATCAGCACGCCGCTGGATCTGTCCCGCTTCGAGTTGCTGCTGGGGGATGGCAGCCAGTGGGGGATGCATTTCAGCTACGCGGTGCAGGAAGAGCCTGCCGGGCTGGCGCAGGCGCTGCTCATTGCCGAACCCTTTCTGGCCGGCAACCCCTGCTGCCTCATTCTGGGGGACAACATCTTCTATGGCACCGAGCTGCCTCGCCAATTGCAGCGCGCGAGCGCCAAGACGCAAGGCGCCACCTTGTTTGCCTATCATGTACAGGATCCCGAACGTTACGGTGTGCTGGGGTTCGACGGTGAGGGGCGGGTCGAGTCGATCGTCGAGAAGCCGGCATCTCCTGCCAGTCAATATGCGGTGACGGGCATCTATTTCTACGATGCCACGGCAAGCGAGATTGCCCGGGGCCTGCGCCCTTCGTCACGGGGAGAGCTCGAAATCACCGATGTCAATCTCCATTATCTGGCACAGCAAAGTCTGGAGGTCTGTTTCATGGGGCGTGGTGCTGCCTGGCTGGATACCGGGACCCATGACAGTCTGCAGGAGGCGAGCAGCTTCATCCAGACCCTGGAGAAACGCCAGGGGCTCAAGGTGGCCGCTCCGGAGGAGATCGCCTGGCGCCAGGGCTGGATCTCTGACGAGGCGCTGGCGTCACTGGCACAGCCACTGGCAAAAAGCGGGTATGGCGCCTATCTGTTGCGTCTGTTGCAAGAGCCCTTTGGCAAAATGCACCCCGATTGGGATTGATAAGGCACTCCATTGGGTGATATATCCTTGCCCATTATTCCAAAGAAAACACCTATGCACTTTATTTCATTGAAGATTCCGGATGTTATCCAGATCCGCCACCAGCGTCATCCAGATGAGCGGGGCGACTTCATGGAGCTGTTTCGCCACGATCTCTTCACCCGCAGATGCGGTGATTTTTGCTTCGTTCAGGACAATCTGAGTCGTTCCCGACAAGGGACACTACGGGGGCTGCATTATCAGCGCCAACGGCCCCAGGGCAAGCTGATACAGGTGCTGGCAGGCACCATCTTCGACGTGGCCGTCGACGTGCGCGCCGGGAGCCCGACCCTGGGCCAGTGGGTGGGGGTGTCGCTCTCGGCCGAGGAGGGAGCCTCCCTCTGGATCCCGCCAGGTTTTGCCCACGGTTTTTATGTTCAGAGCGAATGGGCCCAGGTGCTTTACAAATGCACCGATTATTACGCTCCCGAGCTGGAAGCCTCCCTTCACTGGTCGGATCCGACACTGGCTATTGAGTGGCCCCTCATGGACAATGTGCCATTACGCTTGTCGGAGAAAGACCGTCACGCCCCTCTCTGGCAATCACCTCATCTTCAGAGCCCGATATGAACAAACAAGTATTCGATAATTCAGACAGTCAGTTGCCCCAGGGTTGGCAAGCCTCTTCCGGTGATGAAATCGATCTGCGTGAGCTGATCCTGGTGTTGTGGCGTGGGAAGGTGCTAATTCTGCTGATTACGGTGTTATTCGCCGCTGTGGGTGTAGGTTATGCGTTAACCGCTCCCCAACAGTGGTCCGCCAAGGCGGTGATTGCGGAGCCCAAGCCGGAAGATTTGCTACCGATGAATAAGATATCGGTACAAGCCTCTGCACTGGGGCTCACAGGGTTTCCAGACGGGAAAAGTATCTATCAGGAATTTGTACAAGAGTTCAACGCTTATGAAAACCGTCGGGATTACCTGAAAGACAGCCCGCTGTTTGCTGAGCAGATAGAGGAATCAGCTTTGGATGCCAAGGCTCAAAGACGTTGGCTGCGTGACTGGGCCAATCTGGCGACAGCTAAACCTGTAGATAAGAAGGGAGAAGAGCCGGGGATTTCAATTACATTTGCGGCCCCAGCTGCTGAAACGTCACTGGAGATGCTGGAAGGATATGTCGGTTACATCGTCAAGTTGCAACAGCAGAAATTGATCGAGCGCCTAGGTGCACAGCGTGATTTGCAACTGGGAGAGATGAATACACGCTACACCGTGATGCAGGAAGAGGCCAAGCGTGCGCTGCAGCAGGAGATCTCCGAGGTCGCGCTTGCCAACCGCGTGGCCAAGGCTGCTGGTGTGAGTACGCCGTTGGTACGGACTAGCAGTCAGGAACGTTTCTCCATCTTGCTCGGGTCCAAGGGACTGGAAGAAAAGCTGGCCTTGCTGAAGTCCCTTGATTTGTCAGTCTATCAACCCGAGTTGCAGAAGTTGCAGGCACAGATGGATCGCTTGAAGCGCATCTCTCTGGAGGGGATTGATTTTCGTCCATTTTCCTATCTAGACGCACCCGACGAACCCCAGAGCCGTGACAAGCCCAAGCGCCCCTTGGTCGTGGTGCTGGCCACCCTGCTCGGTGTCATGCTGGGGGTGGGCATCGTGCTGGTGCGCCATGCGTTTCGCCGACCGGAATCGGCACAAGGATGACTGAAGTGAACAAGGGGGGCTTTGCCCCCCTTCATGTATGGCGTGTCGGAAGAAAACGAGCATGAGCATGACACAACAGGGAGCAGTGACGGTGACGTCGACGACAGGGATATTGGGGGTTGTCAGCCTCCTTTACTGGTTGCTTGGCATGCATTTTTTCATGCACAACCCAGGCGGGGCAGGGCTCTATCTGCCGTTCAATGCCTGGGGCTGGATCTTCGCCAGCCTGGTGATGGCCCTGGGGCTGTGGCATGTGACCCTCAGCCAGCGACTGGTGGTCTCGCCGCTGCTGACTGCCCAGTGGCTGGGGGGCATCTTGTTGTTGCTGCCCATGGCCTATCCGGGAGCCGAGCTCAAGGACTATGCCATTCCCCGGCTGCTGGGGCTGTTTGCCGGCCTGCTGTTTCTGGCAAGCCTCTATCAGTGGCGATTCGACCGCGAGGCGCGAGACAGGCTGCTCTATCTGCTGCTGGGGGCCGTTGCCATCGAGGCGCTGCTCGGCCTGGTGCAGTATTACCTGCTGGTGCCGGGCAACTGGATTGGGTACGACACCCAGACCAACCGCCCCTATGGCATCTTCCAGCAACCCAACGTGATGGCGAGCTTCATGGCGACCGGCCTGTCACTGGCCATCTGGCTGGAGCTGCGCGGTGATGCCAACCCCTGGCTCAAGGGGCTGCGCTATGGGGTGATCCTGGCCACTTCCCTGCTGCTGGTGGTCCTGCAATCACGGGTCGGGCAACTGGGCGGCGTGATGGCTCTCTTGCTGCTGTCTGCCCAGCTGGGTCGTGAGCGGCGGCTGGGCAGGATGCTCGCGCTGGTGGCCCTGGGCATTCTGCTCGGGCTGGCCTCGCAATACCTGATGGCCGGAGCCAGACGAGGGCTGGAGATCTACCAGTCCGGCGGCATGCGCTCCATCTACTGGCCCTACGCCGCCAAGCTGATTGCCCAGATGCCCTGGACCGGTTGGGGCTATGGCAGCTTCGAGTCGGTGTTTCTCCATCACTACATGGCCGACAAGGCGCTGAACCCGGCCATGGTGCAGATCGAGTACAACCTGGATCACCCCCACAACGAGTTTCTCTACTGGGCGGTTGAAGGGGGTCTGGCACCCATGCTGGGCATGGTGCTGATGGGCGGGGCCCTGCTGTGGCGTTTGAGCCGGGCGGGCTGGGTCAAGGGCGCCGCCTTGTTTGCGCTGGTGACCCCCATCTTGCTGCACACCCAGACCGAGTACCCCTTCTACCACGCCATCGCCCTGTGGTGGGCGCTGCTGCTGCTCCTGTATGCGATGGATGCGGAGGTGGAGGAGCAAGGCCACGGTAACTGGCGCGACCATCTGTGCCGCCCCTGGTTGCTGCTGCGCTTCATGGCCATCGCCATTCCCCTGATCGTCATCCCCTTCATGCTGACCGCCCTGCATACCGCCTGGGTGGTGACCAAGTATGAGCGGGGCGGTTACAAGCAGCCTGCGCTCCTGCTCGACATCGTCAACCCCATGGCCTGGCTGACCCGGGTGGAGTTCGACGTGAACGCGGTGCGCCTCATGGTCGGTCTGCAGGCCAATAACAAGGCGGAGCTTGAAGCCTACCTCGACTGGGGACAGGCCTTCGTGCGCCATACCCCGAGGGCCAACATCTACGCCAACATGGTGATCGCCCTCAATGCCCTGGGGCGCACGGCGGAGGCGGACAACCTGCGGGCAAGCGCCCTGATGCTCTATCCGGGTGAGCCTTTGCTCACCGTGTCGGCCGCAAGAAAGGTGGCCGCGACCCTGGAGCGCAAGCCCTCTTCGTGAGGGGCGTTTCAATCTGTCCACCATCACGGCCGCCTTTGCGGCCGTGATGGTTTTTTTGCCCGCCTCGTTGAAGGGGGAGGGGGCTGGTTGCCAAAGAGGTTCCCGGCCATCCCTTCACCTCGCCTGCGCACCGCGGCCGTTTTGCTGTACAAGGTTGCAGCAAGGGTTTCATCGGCTCGCAAAAATGGGGTTATCTGCTGGACGGCGCAAGCGCCTTGGTTAAGATAACCGTCTTAACGTCTTGTTTGGCAAGGGAGTATGACATGGAGATAGTACTAGGCCCATTAGAGGCCCGCGTGATCGGCTGCCTGATTGAGAAAGAGATCTGCACGCCGGATCAGTACCCTCTCTCGCTCAATGCACTGGTCAATGCCTGCAACCAGAAGAGCAACCGGGAACCCGTGCTGGAGCTCGCCGAGCTGGATATTCGCGCCGTCATCGACGAGCTGATCCGCCGCCGTCTGGTGGTCAATACCGCCGGTTTCAACGCCAGGGTGCCCCGTTATCAGCATCGTTTCTGCAATACCGAGTTCGGTGAGCTGAAGTTCTCGGCCCAGGAGCTCGGCATTATCTGCGAACTCTTGCTGCGTGGCCCGCAGACCCCGGGTGAGCTGCGTTCGCGCACCAACCGGCTGTGCAGCTTTGACGATGTGACCGAGGTGGATGCGGTGCTGGCCACCCTCATCGAACGGGGGCCCTATGTGGTGAAGCTGCCCCGTGAGCCGGGCAAGCGGGAATCCCGCTACGCGCACCTGTTCAGTGGCGAGGTGGATCTGCAGGCGCTGGCCGACACGGCGCCCGCTGGCAACCTTGTGTCACCGGCGGCAGACAGACTGGCGGCGCTCGAAGAAGAGGTCGAGCACCTCAAGGGGCAGTTGCAGGGGCTGGAAGCCCGTCTGGCCCGGCTGGAAGGCTGAGCCAACAATCTGTTTCCAGAAGGCGCTGCGGCGCCTTTTTTGATGACCGCGCCCCTCCTGCGGCCCGTTGCCCGGTGGCAGGGGCGAGTGCCCTGTCAGCCTTGTCGCTCGCGTACCCATCAAAGGCGCCAGCTTTTTTGCACTATTTCGCGCTTAAGGGTCGAGCCGCCGCCGCTTTCCCGTTAAAATTCCGCCTTTGCACTTGCCCGTGAGTTCTGATGTCAGCCTTCACCCTCTCTTCAGATTGCCATGCCCTGCTGTGCGAGCTGCAATTGCAGCGCGCCGCCAGCACTCGTTACCTGCAAGACACCCTCTTTGCCCCGGGCGCACCCGGGCGTGCGCTGCTCGACACCCTCGATCAGTTGCAGCAGTGGGGGCTTGTCCGTCAACGAACGGAGCAGCAGTGGAGTCTGACGGCAGAGGGAACCCTGACCCTGATCCTGGCGGTGCGTGCGGGGGAGTGCCCCATGCCGCAGTGGTCCCGCATCCCCTCGGTCACGGGCCTGGAGCGGGCACAGGAGGTGGTGCGCGAGCTCTGTCTGGGAGACGCGGGGCAGATCCCGGCCTATTACCAGAGTGCCGAACTCCTGAGCCTCCTGGATCTCCCCGATGCTCCCCGCCTGCTGGCAGGCTCCAGCCCCGCCTGGCAGGCCCTGCTGCTCGAACACTTCGCCCTGCAGGCTCTGCTTGACGCAGAGCCTGACGAGGGCTGGCCGCTGGCAACGCTGGTCGCCTCCTGCTCCCCGGCGCTCTCTGGCCAGATCCAGGCTCGCGCCCGAGAATGGGAGTGGCTCTGCGGTTCCTTTGGCGGCGAGGTAACCACTCACTGGCCTGCACTGCAACAACTGGCGCAGCAGGGGGATGAGCAACCCCTGGCCGAGCGGCTGCTGGGGGCGCTTGGCCAGTGGCAGGGGCAAGAGGCGTCGCCCTGGCCCCGGATGTTCAGCGCCCTGCTCTGGCTCGGCTGGTTGCAACAGGCAGATCCGGTGCAGGGGAGCGAGCAGCGCAAGAAGTGGCAGCGCAGTCTGGGCCATCACTCCCCCCTGCTGGCCGATCTGCTGGGGCAGTGGGCCGGAGATCGCCACGGCCAGGCGGTCGGCCTGTTCGATACCCTGCAACTGCCGCTGGAGGAGCTCCACTGGGGTTACCTCTGGCTCGATCTCTGCGCCCTGGCGCGCCACGGCGAGCAGAGCCCCCAGGTGACCATCTTGCACAAGTGGGACCTCTCCCACGTGCTGGACGCCGAGCCCCGGCATCGACTGATGGCCTTCTGCCAGGATCTGCTGCGACTCCTGCTGGGCCGGGAGGCCGCCCATTGGCCCCTGCGCGCGTTGCGTCCTGCTCAAGGAGAGGAAGAGGATGCCACCGAGGGGGAAGGCAAGGCCCCCGCCTCGGCAAGCTGGCTCAACTGGCTGCAGGGATTGGGACGCTCGAGCGGGGTGCGCAAGCCTCGGGAGCGGCTGGTCTGGCTGCTCCACGCGGAGGGGCCTGAGCTTGAGTGCAAGATCCAGAAGCAGAGCACCAAGGGGGAGTGGACCGCCGGGCGAAGGGTCGATCCGGCCCTGCTTTCCACCCAGTACGCCAGCCTGCTGGACGAAGCTGACTGGGCACTGGTGCGCACCCTGCCGCGCAACATGGGCAAGCTGCCCCGGGATGCCTGGGTGCCCCTGGCAAACCATCCTCGCCTCTTCAATGCCAAGGGGCAGAAGCTGCAACTGGCCGTCAGCGCCCCCCTGCTGCAACTGGTACAGAGCGGGGAGGGCATGAGCGCCAGACTACATCCTGCTCCCGCCGCCCGCGGTGCGCACATCGTCCCCCTGGCTCAGGATTTGTGGCAGCTTATTCTGACACCGCAGGCGCTGCTGGACAGATTACCGGCCCTGGAGGCCATTCCGGCATTGCCGCCGGCCGGGCTCGAGGAGCTGCAACGCACGCTGGATGCGATCCCCGATCTCCCCTGGCACAGCCAGGTGGCGGGGCTCAGAGGCAACGCCGAGCTGGCCCCCTGGCCCGGCGTTCCCTCCGTCCTGCTCGACTGGCAGGAGGGGCAGCTCGTGGTTCAGCTGGTGACCCGGGAGGGGGACCTGCCTCCCTTGCCTCTGGGCAAGGGGGAGGCCATCGTGCGCCAGGGTATCCGGGAGTATCACTACTGGCAGCGGGATCTGGCTGCCGAGAAGGACGATGCCCAACGCCTTCGCAACCAGTTGCCCATCGGCCTGCCCGGCAACGAGTGGAAGCTGGACGGGGAGCAGGCGCTCACCCTGGTCAACGCCCTGCCCGAGCTGGTGGACGCCGGTGTGGTAGTGCACTGGCACCAGGACAGCGCCCGCCTCAAGAGCCTTGATGAGGCGGCTCTGAGCCTGCGCATCGAGCGGCGTCAGGACTGGTTCCAGGTGGAGGGCGCGCTCTCGCTGGACGAGCACCAGATCCTCGATCTTCGCCTCATCCTGCGCCAGCTGACCCCGGGCCAGCGCACGGTGCAGCTCGATGAGAAGACCAGCCTGATGTTGAGCGACAAGCTGGTGGATCGCCTCACCGTGCTCGGCGCCATGCTGGACAACGAGCAGCGCATCAACAACAAGCTGGCCTATCCGCTGGCCCGCCTGCTCTCCGTCATCACCACCGAGGGGGATGCCGCCTGGCAGAATCTCCAGCAGGAGTGGCAGCAGGAGGTGAGCTGTCCCCCCGAGCTGCTGACGGCGCTGCGGGACTATCAGAAGGAGGGGGTACGCTGGATGGCGACCCTGGCCCATCACGGCTTCGGCGCCTGTCTGGCCGATGACATGGGCCTGGGCAAGACCTTGCAGGCCCTCATTGTGCTGCGCATGCGTCAGCACCTGGGCCCGGCGCTGGTGGTGGTGCCCAAGTCAGTGGTCACCAACTGGCAGGAGGAGGTGGCCCGCTTTGCCCCCGAGCTCGAGGTGGTGGTGTTCGACCATCCCGCCGAGCGGGAGACCCTGATCCAGGGGGCCAGGGCCGGACAGATCGTCCTGGTCAACTACGGCATGCTCGGCAGTCTCTCCCAGGCGCTCAAGTCCCGCCGCTGGTCGAGCATGGTGCTGGACGAGGCACAGCAGATCAAGAATGCCGGTACCCAGCGCGCCAAGCTGCTGTTCCAGCTCGACGGGGATTTTCGCCTCGCCCTCTCCGGCACACCCATCGAGAACCATCTGGGGGAGCTGTGGAGCCTGTTCAGCTTCATCAATCCCGGCCTGCTCGGGAGCCTCGGGGAGTTCAAGCGCCGCTTTGGCAAGGCGGTCAAGGATCCCCAGCACATGGCGATGCTGCGGGCGGTGATCAGCCCCTTCATCCTGCGCCGCCTCAAGCAACAGGTGCTGACGGAGCTGCCGGACAAGACCGAGATCATCCATCACATCAGCCTCTCCCCCGAGGAGCGTCAGCTCTACGAGGCGGCCCGGCGCGAGGTGGTGCAGCAGGTGCAAAGTGCCGATGGCCGTGCCCTGATGCATGTGCTGAGCGGCCTGACCCGGCTGCGCCGACTCTGCTGCTCCCCCCAGCTGGTGATGCCGGAGTGGTCCCAGACCAGCAGCAAGCTGGACGAGGCGATGGCGCTGCTGGACGAAGCCATCGATGGTGGCCACCGGGTGCTGGTGTTCAGCCAGTTTGTCGATCTGCTGAGCCTGCTGCGCAGCCGTATCGAACAGCGGCAGTGGGACTACTGCTATCTGGATGGGGGCTGCTCGGCCAAGTCCCGTCAGGAGTCCATCCTGCGTTTTCGCCACGAAGCGGTGCCGCTCTTCCTCATCAGCCTCAAGGCGGGGGGCACGGGCCTCAACCTGACCCAGGCCGACACCGTGCTGCACCTCGATCCCTGGTGGAACCCGGCGGTGGAGGATCAGGCGAGCGATCGGGCGCACCGCATGGGCCAGACCCAGCCGGTGACCGTCTATCGCCTGGTGTGCGAGCAGACGGTAGAGGAGAAGATAGTGGCGCTGCACGACGAGAAGCGGGCACTGGCCGACGGCCTCCTGAGCGGCCAGTCCGAGGTGAAGGGGCTGGATGTGGAGAGCCTGCGGGCACTGCTGATGAGCTGACGGCGATGGGCTGTCGCTCGATGTGACAAGGGGAGCATCCGTGATGCTCCCCTTGTCGTTTGTGGCGGTGCCGAGCCTGCACTACCCCTGATAGAGGTAGAGGTGCAGCCGCTCTATGATGGGGTCACCGCCAATCTTGCGATCCCGGCGTGCCTGGCGCAGCTTGGGCGGGTAGTGGCCCAGATGGGTGACGGCCGGCTGGGTATCGGAGCAGAGCAGCAGGGGAAGGCTCGCCTTGATCTGCTGCTTGCGGGGCTCCCGGTCCTGCCAGAGCAGGTTGATCATGGGGTGGGTCTTGACCGGCCTGCGGATCCGCAGGGCGACATCCGCCGGCAGGCGGCGAATGTCGTATACCTCCTGATCCACCATCTTGCTCCACTCTTCGTTGTCAAAGAGCGCCGGTACATACCGGCGGCTGCGCTCCAGCATCTCCAGTACCTGCTCCCGGCTGAGGCGGCTGATGCTCTGCTTGTCGGCCCAGGTGAAGCCCAGCGAATGCAGATCCCCCTGAAGCCAGGTCAGCTTGCGATAGACCTGCAGGGTGATGACACCGGGCAGGGCGCCGTGCACCAGCTCGAACTTCTCGTCCCGCCCGCCCGCCGCCTGCACCATGGCCTTGAAGGCGAGCTTGTGCGCGTTGATCTCCTCGATGACGGGGGCCAGCTCCCTGGCGCTGGCGGCAGGAAAGCGCAGCCAGCCGGGCAGACGGTGGGTCGCCTTGGTGGAGCAGCCGGGGCGGGCGCTGTGGTCCTGAAAGGCGGCGAGGGTGGCAGCCAGGGCCGCCTCGCCCGAGAGATAGCCCACCTCGATGGCCTCGATGGGCTCATGCTCTTCCCCCTGGGCCACGGCCGGGAGGGGATAGACATGAGCCTCCAGCAGCTCGAGCTGGCCCAGTTGCCTGGCAAGACGTGCCAGCGACGCCTCCAGCAGGGCCATCTGTTGACGCAGGGCGGCGGTGGGGGTAAAGGTGTCCATCGGCAGATCCTGTGTGTGTGCCGCTCCCCTGTTCAGCATGATATTGCGGCAGTGTGGGGAGGCAGCATGATAAACCACTGTATAAATAACCATACCAGTATGATGGCAGGGTGCCAAGTGTCCGGTGCCACCCTGACGATGGGGGTGACATGGGGGCATCCGGTTCAGGTTGCCTGTTCGTATCTTTTTGTTAAATAACGATCTTGTTGCGATCTATTTGTTAACAAAACCTGGTGGCCGAGAGTTTGCACCCTGCTGACTCGTCGTCGTGCCGTGCATAGCTAGCGTGGGAAAGTGCATAGTTAGAAGTGGGTGGCGCAGGAGAAAATGCTGCCAGGCTGCCAGGGGGAAAGTTTCAGCATTATTTCATTTTAAAATCATATGGTTATGGTTATTGCCCTGGCGATATCAACCATTACTTTTACTAATGTCATGTATCAAAATTCGTCAATTGAGGCACCTCCCCGCCCTGACTAAGCTTTGCGCATCAAATCCGAGCCTTGCGCAGAACTAGAGAGAGGAGCCATATCATGGCCAACATGACTTATACCGAAGCCGGTTACCAGCATTCCAGCGAATCGAATCTGGTTGCTCGCGTCAAGATGACCGTCCTGACCTGGCTGGAACGCAGCCGCAGCCGTCGCCAGCTCTCCGAGCTGCCCGCCTACCTGCTCAAGGACATCGGTCTGAACGAAGCCGACCGCTATCAAGAGACCACCAAGCCGTTCTGGCGTGGTTGATCAGCCGGGCATGGATGCCTTGTTTTTCTGCTGATCCCAGGGGCATGCTGCCCGCCTGTCTGCCGAAGACATGCTGTCTTCACCTGCCGATACCCGTTCACCGCTTTCCCTCTTCCGTGTTTCCCCCCGCTTGATCCTGTTGCATGAGTTGTCACTCATTCTCGCCACTTTTGTATCCTTACTGTTTGAATTTGTTTAAAAACTGATTTTAAGCTCGGTTGCCTTGCGTATAATCCGGCCATGGCATTCCAGACTAAAGGGTGAGACGGATGATTCCCCAGCATGACTTTTTGGCCCTGACGCGCCGCCATGAGTGGCAGCTCGAGCCTTTCGCCTTCAATCTGACCGACGGTACCCGGGTGAGCGTGTGGGATACCGGCGTGATCTGCCTGGAACCCGCTTCCGAGGCGGGGCAACCCGGGCACAAGGACATCGTCCTCTCCTGCGGCATCCACGGCAACGAGACAGCCCCCATCGAGATCTGCAACCAGTTGCTGACCCGGTTGCTCGCAGAGGAGCTCAAGGTTCGTCACCGGGTGCTCTTCCTCTTTGGCAACCCCGCCGCCATGAACCAGGGGGTGAGGGAGGTGGAAGAGAACATGAACCGCCTCTTCTCGGGCGCCCACAGCAAGGGGGAGGGGCTGTGCAACCGGGAGCGCATCCGCGCCATGCGTCTGGAGCAGTATGTGAGCCGCTTCTTTGCCGACTCGGCCAGGCCCCGTTACCACTACGATCTCCATACCGCCATTCGCGGCTCGCGCCACGAGAAGTTTGCCGTCTATCCCTTCCCCCACGAACGTCCCCACTGCAAGGAGCAGGTACGTTTCCTCGGTGCCTGCGGCGTGCGCACCATACTGCTCTCGAGCGGCCCGACCACCACCTTCAGCTATTACAGCTCGCACCAGCACGGCGCCCATGCCTTTACGGTGGAGCTGGGCAAGGTGCGGCCCTTCGGTGAAAACGACATGACCCGCTTCATCGAGGTGCGCCAGACATTGCAGGAGCTGGTGACCCGGGATGAGGTGGCCCTCGAGCCATGGCGAGCCGATGACTTCACCCTTTTTGCAATAGATCGGGTGATCAACAAGCAGTCGGAGCAGTTCCGCTTCCTGTTTGCCAGCGATGTGGACAATTTCACCGAATTTCCCCAGGGTTTTGTGCTGGCAGAAGATGGGGATCGGCAATACAGGGTAGAGAAACCGCGGGAGGCGGTGGTCTTCCCCAACGCCAACGTGGCCATCGGACAGCGCACCATGCTGCTGGTGGTACCCACCCGTTTGTGGGAGTGAATTGATGCCTTTTTGTCATGCTGATCCTGCGCCACGGGCGGTGGCAAGCAGCATGGCGGTGATGGGCGTGATCCCGAACTCGATATGACAGGGAGCCTGAACAGGCTCCCTTCTTTGTTTCTGCTCGCCGAAAATTCCGATTACCTTCGAAAATAAAAGAAGTTTCTACTGGTCTTACCTGGATGAATCTCGTTGCCCTTTAGTTAACATGTTGTTTACATTTTAAATGTCACCTCATGGTGGTGACGCTGACAACGGCAAGGAGCCAGTTATGACCCATGTCGACATCCCCTTCCTTCGTTACCTCGATGAGGAGGGGCGCCCGGTCGCGACACTGCCGACCTGGCTGGACAAGGCGATGCTGCACACCTTCTACCGCAACATGGTGATGGTGCGCAGTTACGACAAGAAAGCGATAGCACTGCAGCGAACCGGCAAACTCGGCACTTTTCCCTCCCATCTCGGGGCGGAAGCGGTGGGGATCGGGGTCGGGCTCGCCATGCAGCCAGAGGATGTCTATGTGCCCTACTACCGGGACATGCCCACTCTCTACGTGAGGGGCGTGCCCATGGAGCAGAACCTGCAGTATTGGGGCGGCGATGAACGGGGCAGTATCTTCTACAAGGCCGATGGCGAGTTGTCGGAAGACTTGCCCATCTGCGTTCCCATCGCCACCCAGATCACCCATGCTGCCGGCATCGCGGCCGCCTTCAAGCTGCGCAACCAGCCCAGGGTCGCCGTGGTGACCATCGGCGATGGCGGCACCTCCAAGGGAGACTTCCTCGAGGGGCTCAACTGTGCCGGTGTCTGGCATCTCCCCATGGTGATGATCATCAACAACAACCAGTGGGCCATCTCGGTGCCGCGCAAGTTGCAGTCGAGCGCGCCCACTCTGGCCCAGAAGGGCATAGGAGCCGGGGTGCGCAGCCTTCAGGTGGACGGCAATGACGTGGTGGCGGTCTATGAGGCGACCCGCGCCGCCGTCGAGCGGGCTCGCAGCGGCAAGGGGCCGACGCTCATCGAAGCCGTCAGCTACCGGCTCGGGGATCACACCACCGCCGATGATGCGACTCGCTATCGTGACGGCGCCGAGGTGGAAGCGGCCTGGGCCAGGGAACCGGTCAAGCGGCTGCGCCAGTTCATGTTTGAACGGGGCTGGTGGGACGAGCAGCAGGAACAGGCGCTGCTGGCAGAGGCGGGCCGGGAAGTGGAACGCGCCGTTGCCGCCTACGAGGCCATCACGCCCCAGGCGCCGGAGACCCTGCTCGATTACCAGTTTGCCGAGCTGCCGAAGGCCTATCTTGCCCAGCGCCAGCGCATCATCGCCAAGGGTATGCAGCAGAGCGGGGAGGGACTATGAGCGATATCACGCTGCTCGAAGCGATCAATCTGGCGTTGCACCACGAGATGGCACGCGATCCTGATGTGGTGGTACTGGGGGAGGATGTGGGGGTCAACGGCGGTGTGTTTCGCGCCACCGTGGGACTTCGCGATAAATTCGGGTTCAAGCGGGTCATCGATACGCCGCTGGCCGAAGGACTCATCGCCGGTGTGGCGGTGGGCATGGCGACCCAGGGGCTCAAACCCGTGGCCGAATTCCAGTTCCAGGGCTTCATCTTCCCGGGCATGGAGCAGATCATCTGCCAGGCGGCGCGGATGCGAAACCGGACCCGTGGCCGCGTCACCTGTCCAATCGTCTACCGCTCCCCCTATGGTGCCGGCATCCATTCACCCGAGCACCACAGCGAGAGCGTCGAGGCCCTGTTTGCCCATATCCCCGGGCTGCGGGTCGTTATCCCTTCGAGCCCGAAGCGGGCTTACGGCCTGCTGCTGTCGGCCATTCGGGACCCGGATCCCGTGATGTTCTTCGAGCCGGATCGCATCTATCGCTCCATGAAGTCGGATGTGGTGGATGACGGCATCGGCCTGCCGCTGGATGTCTGCTTCACCCTGCGTCCCGGCCGGGACATCACTGTGGTGGCCTGGGGAGCCTGCATCCAGGAAGTCATGCGCGCGGCGCACCTGCTGGCGGAGCAGGACATCCAGTGCGAGGTGCTGGATCTTGCCACCATCAAACCCCTGGATATGGAGAGCATCCTGACCTCGGTACGCAAGACCGGGAGGCTGCTGGTGGTACACGAAGCCTGTGGCAGTTTCGGGGTGGGTGCCGAAATCGTGTCCCAGGTGACCGAAGAGGCGATGACTGCCCTCAAGGCGCCGCCAAGACGCCTCACCGGCGTGGATGCCGCCGTCCCCTACTATCGCAACGAGGAGTATTACCTCATCACCGAGCAGGAGATCGCGCAGGCGGCTCGGCAACTGATGGAGAACCAGTGGCTATGACGCGCGACAGGTACGGATGCGCAAGTGCCTGGGCCACTGGGCTCCATGGTGTCTGTCAATGTTTGGTGATGTCCCAGCAGAGGGAGAGCAGGTCATGAAATTTTTCAAATTGCCGGATCTGGGCGAAGGACTGGCCGAGGCCGAGATCGTCGAGTGGAAGGTGAGCGCCGGTGATACGGTGCAGGTAGATCAGGTGCTGCTGTCGGTGGAGACGGCCAAGGCGCTGGTGGATGTGCCCTCGCCGGTGTCCGGGGTCATCGCCAGATTGTGCGGGCAGGAGGGGGACATCCTCCACATCGGGGCACCGCTGGTGGAGTTTGAAGGGGGAGAGGATGACGGCACCGTCGTTGGCAAGGTCAGCGCCCATCAGCAGCATATCGAGGATCATTTCGTGGTGGGGGCCATGGCGCCCGGCGGCACGCTGGTGCAAGCCATGCCAGCGGTCCGTCTGCTGGCGCAAAAACTGGGGCTGGACATCGACAAGGTCAAGGGAACCGGCAGCGCTGGCATGGTGACCGAGCAGGATGTGCAACAGGCGTTCGAGGCCCAGCAGGAGAGCGGCAACGAATTCCTGAAAGGCTCGCGCCGGGCCATGGCCAAGGCGATGGAGCTCTCGCACCGGACTGTGGTGCCGGTAAGCATCACCGACGAAGTGGACTTGCGCCACTGGCGCCCGGATGAAGATGTGACGGTGCGCCTCATCAAGGCGATCGGCGTGGCGTGTCGGGCCGAACCCTCCATGAATGCGTGGTTTGACGGAGAGACCCTGTCGCGGCGTCTGTTCAGGGAGGTCAATGTGGCCATCGCGGTCGACTCCAAGCATGGGCTCTATGTGCCCGTGATGGAGAACGTGGCAGAGCGGGACCCGGCTGACATACGGCAGGGGCTGGATCGGATGATCGCCGATGTGAAGGCTCGTGCCGTGCCGCGGGAAATGCTGCAGGGGGCAACCATCACCCTCACCAACTTTGGCGCCATCGCTGGCCGTTACGCCAGCCCCATCGTCACGCCACCCCAGGTGGCCATCATAGGAGCGGGCAAGTTGTTCGAGAAGGTGGTGTTCATCCACGGCGAGGCGCGCCCGGTGCGTGCACTTCCCCTGTCGATGACGTTTGACCACAGAGCCTGCACCGGTGGAGAGGCTGCTCGCTTCCTCAAAGCCCTGGTTCAGGCACTGGAGTCGGCACAGGTCTAAACCGCCGTACCCCGCCGCTGGCGGGGTACAAATTTGTTTGCGTAATCGACAAAGGCACGTATAATCTCAACCAGCTTGAAAGGGCGATAGTTATGTCAATGAATATGATGTTTTACATCTTTTCCTGTTGTTCATAAGTAATCCCGTTTTTTGAGCTTTACCCGCTGAAAAGCATAAGTAATTATTTTGAATACAGGTTTAAAGATATGTCTAACATGATCACCGGTACCGTTAAGTTTTTCAACGAAACCAAAGGTTTTGGCTTCATCCAGCAAGAAAACGGCCCGGACGTTTTCGTTCACTTCAGCGCCATCCAAGGTAACGGCTTCCGTACCCTGGCTGAAGGTCAGCGCGTACAGTTCTCTGTGACCCAAGGTCAAAAAGGCCCGCAGGCTGAGAACGTAACTGCTCTGTAATTCTTGCAGAATTTAAGAAAGCCGTGGTACCTCTGGTGCCACGGCTTTTTGTTTTCATGGCTTCTCAATACGCGTCATGACCCTGCTCTCCTCCCTCTTGCTGACCGTGGCGTTGACCGGTCAGGCCAGCACGCCAACGCCGGATCCTGCGGTGAATGATGCCGTGTCCGTGTGTCAACAGTTTGTACATGTTCGCCTGGGAAACGCGGTGAAACCCGATGAGATCAGGGTACAGCCGGTGCCAAAACGGGCGGGAGAGTGGCTGGTCGATGGCAAGATAAAAGGACCCGAAGGTCCTTTGCTGTTTGCTTGTCTACTGCGACAAGGAGAGCGCTGGGAGTTGCTCAACTTCTCGCTCTGGGCACCACAACCGCTCAATTCGGCTTGAGTGCAACCAGCAGGTGTTGGAGATGCTCCAGCATGGTCATGCCGAAAGGGGTCAGATAGCCGCCATCTGCCGCGGTGATCAGGCCCTGGCTGTGCAGGCGCGCTGCCGCCTGGCAAAGCGCTTCCGACATGTCGCTGCGCAGCTTGATCCCCAGGCTCATGTTGGCCGGATCAAAACACGCCAGTATTTTCAGCTCATTCACAAAATCGTCAGAAACCTGGTTGATCCCACTCATGGATGCACTCCTTACGCTAAAGATGTATGCAACCTAGCATCCCCGGTGCCTCTTTAGTGGGCGCTGGCTCAAACAATTGGCCTTTATCGGGGCCGCTCTGGTTCAAACGCTGCTTTTTTGGACGCTATCTATCACCGGCCCGGCTGGACGCAAACGCCCCCAGCAAGGCAAACATGCTAGAATGGCACCCTCGTTCACCCTCATGACCAGGCGTGATGCCAGGTCATCTTGTTCAAGGCGCGTCTCATGATCACTGTTACTCTGGTCTCTCTGCTGCACTCTCTGGGTCCCCGTTTTCCAGTTTATGCTCCCTCCTTGCTGCTCCCTCTCCTGGCGAAACATCAAGGAGATCTCTGGCTGCCGGCCATTCGCGGGGAAGACGTGACAACCCTTCGCCAGCATGGCAAGGATACCCAGAGTCTGGCTACCTTGTCGGCAGGCTGGTGTGAATTCGCGGCCCAGAGCAAAGAGACGCCGGAGCTCGATGCGCTGGCAAGTTACGATGAGGAGATGCTGGACAACCTGCAGATGTACTGGCGCCACCCGAGCAAGATAAACAGCCCGATCACCGATAACCTGTTCGAGCTGCGCCGCGAGGTGGTGGACGAGGCCCATGGCGGCAAGCTGGTTGCTGCCTGGAGTGCCGCCCAGCAAGCACGGCTTGAGCAGATCATGGTGGGGGTCGCTGCGGGGCGGGATCAGCTCTGCTTTGTGGAAGTGGAGTCCGCCTATTGGCTGAGGGAGCGACTGGGTGAGACCGCGGGACTCCGGCTGTTGACCCCCGAGCTGGGGTGAGGCGATGGAAAGACGGATGACCCATTACTCCTGCTGGACAAGGGGTCGGCAAGATGTGAACATGTCGCCCTTTATTGAACGAGAGACTTGACCGATGAGCTATGAACTTAGCGACACCGAGCGCAATGCCGCGCTGCAACTGAACGCCGATTACCGCTTTGATCACTTCATCAGCAAGCTGGTCGAGCACGAAGAGCTGTTTGTCCTGACCGACGAACACGGCGTCATGATGCTGACGACCGAAGAGGAAGATTGCATCCCGGTATGGCCGCATCCCGACTACGCCAAGGCCTGGGCCGAAGGGGAGTGGGCCGAGTGCAAGCCGCAATCCATCACCCTCAAAGTGTGGCTGGATCGCTGGGTGGACGGCATGGAGCAGGATGATCTCTGCGTGGCCGTGTTCCCGACGCCGGATCAGGAAGGGATTGTGCTGGACCCGGCCGACGTCGCCGACGCCATTGCGCAAAAGCAGGCCAAACGCGGCTGAGCGCCCTCTGCCTGGTGCCATCCCGGTTGTAACAAAGACCCCGCCAATGTGCGCAATGCTGTTCAGATAAGCACTTTTTTGACTGATTATTCATAAATTGGATTTGAGTTGAGGGGGCAAGGCTGTGTCCAGTCGATCTTCCTCCAGCCTTTATCCAGCGGGGCTTGCAATAGAAAG
>NZ_JABERS010000066.1:0-20763 GCF_013168745.1 Aeromonas sp. TW 6
CGGCAAGGTGGACGTGGAAGTGAGCCTGCCGGGCGATGCCAAGGCCGGGGACACCCTCAAGGTGAGCGGCCAGGCCGACCGCCTGTTGACCGATGCCGACATCACGGCGGGCAAGGTGGGTTACGAGTTTGACCGTCCGGCGGACGGCGTGACGCTGACCGTGACCGCCACCATCGTGGACGCGGCGGGCAACGTCTCGCTGCCGGGCAGCGACAGCGCCACCATGGGCGACACCACCGCCACTGCGGCACCGACCGTGGTTATCGTGGATGATGCCAACAACGACCAGATGCTGACCAAGGCCGAGATTGGCAATGATCAGATCCAGGTACGCGCCGGGATCAATCACGCAGACCTGGTTGCGGGTGGCAAGGTGACGCTGACCATCAACAATGGTGGGGTGAACAGCACTGTCCAGTTGACGCTCAAGGCCGATGGCACCCTGCTGGCAAGCAATGGCAAGAGCTACGGCTATCAGAATGGCACCATCAGCTGGACGGAAACGACCCCGGCCAACGGCAAGTCGTTGACGGTGACGGCGACCCAGACCGACAAGGCGGGCAACGTCTCCCTGCCGGGCAGCGACAACGCGCAGATCCTGAATGAAGCGCCGGAGACTGCGAACAAGCAGGCAAACGGTCAGGAAGATGCCGCCAGCATCGCCATTCCGACCCTCAGTGGCAGCGACATCGATGGCAACGTGGTGAGTTTCACCATCAAGAGCCTGCCTGCCAACGGCATCCTCTATCTGAACGGGGTGGCTGTGACGGTGGATCAGAGCATTGCGGTGGCGGACGCCGGCAAGCTCACCTTCACTCCGAATGCGAACTGGAACGGCAACATCACCTTCAACTATGCGGCGGTAGACAACGACGGCGCCGTGGATGCGAGTCCCGCAACCGTGACCATCAAGGTGGATGCGGTCAATGATCTGCCGACGCTGACCATCTCCAATGGGGCTGTCGTCTCCGAAGAGGGGCTGGCAAACGGTATTGCCGACACGGTCGGCAACCCGGATACCACCAACGCCATCAAGGCGTCCGGTACCCTCTCGGTGGGCGACATCGACAGCAGCACGCTCAGCATCTCCCTGAACGGACCGGCCGGGCTGACGTCCGGTGGGGCCAAGGTCCAGTGGAGCTGGGATGCGGGCAGCAAGACGCTGGTCGGCTACACGGGGGCGATTGGCGGCGCCGATTACAAGGCGGTGGTCGAAGTCAAGCTGACGGCACCCAATGCCAGCGGCAAGGGAGAGTGGACCTATGACGTGACCCTAAAGGGCCCCCTCGACCACGGGGATACGACCTCGGAAGACAAGTTGTCGTTCCAGCTGGACGTGGAAGTCTCCGATGGCAGCGGTGTCACCAAGGGCAAGCTGGATGTCAGCGTCGAGGACGACTCCCCCATTGCTGGCAACAGCGATGCCGTTTCCGTGGTGAAGACCGATATTCCGAATGTGCTGACCGGGCTCTTCGACCTGACCAAGTACAGTGGCAACCAGAGCACACTGAACATGGCGGGCTTTACCATCAGCGCCCTGGGCTTCAAGTCGGCAACCGATTCCTCACTGGTAACGGCGGAGGTCAACGGCTCCAGCTCGGGGCTGGGGGTGGCCAGCGGTGCTGCGCCTTATCACAACCTTGCCAACGAGATTGACTTCCGTCACTTTGCCGACGGATCGTCTGCCTCCGAGCAGCTGATCGTCAGGCTGGATGCGGGCAAGGTTGCCTACGGTGCCAACATCAAGTTCAGCAAGATGTTTGGCGGCGAGCTGGAGAGCGGGGTCGTGGAGTTCTACCGAGACAACGTATTGATTTCCACACTTTCATTCAGATCGGATGCAGCGGGCGGAGAGTTCAACCAGAACTTCCAGGTGCAGCAGGGTGGCTTCGATACCATGGTGATCAAGGCGACCAATAACGGCAACATCAATACCAAAGACAACAGCGACTTTACCGTCAAGTCTATCGAGTTTCTGGGGGCTGATACGCCGCAGGCAATTGCCTATGGTTCGGGTACGGTTGCACCGCAATGGGGTGCTGATGGCAAGGGGCATATAGCGCTTTTGGGATCCAATGAAGTGGGTTTGATGACAGCTACTGGTAAAGAGATCTCAATTTCCAGCAAAGCAGGTCTACCCAATACCCTGTATGGCGAAGCCAGTGACGGCACTTTGGTGTTCAGGTTGGAGTTCACCCCAGCCACTGGCAAGTGGGAGTTCTTCCAGTACCAGCGCATGTCCAAACCCCTGGGTGATGGTGACATCGACTTCCAGATCCGGGTGGTGGATGGTGACGGTGACGCCAGCATTGGTTCCTTCGCCACCAAGCCTCTCTTCACGCCGCTGGTTCAGGGTGTCTTCAGCGAGAGCGTGACTGAAGGGGGCAACCTGTTGCACAAGGTCACCTTGTCCGATGCGACCCAGGAAGCGACCGAATACGATTTCGCCATTCGCGGATCGGGCAACAACCCCGCATCCTACCAGGACTGGGGCAATGCCCAGTTCAGCAACGGCGTGACCTACAACAGCACCACCGGCAAGATCACGGTACCGGCGGGCGTGACAGACTTCACGGTGACCATCCCGACGGTAAACGATCGCCTGGTCGAGACGAACGAGACCCTCTCGGTGACCATCGGTGGTCAGAGCGGGACCGGTACCATAGTGGACAACGATCGGGCGCCGACGGCGGCTGGCGGCCACAGCACCGGTGCCGAAGATCAGCCCCAGGTCCTGACCTGGGCCCAGTTCGGTGCCAGCGATGATCAGGACGCGACTGATCTCGGGGTGCAGATCAACACCCTGCCGCTGAACGGTACCCTCGAATACCTCAATGCGGCTGGGCAGTGGGTTGCGGTGCAAACCGGATCCCTCATCTCCTATGCCGAGGTGAACGCAGGCCATCTGCGCTTCGTGCCAGGTCTGAACGAATCGAGCACCCATGCCGCCAACGGCAACGGCGCTGTGGTCGGCAACATGAAGGGCGACTATGCCAGCATCGGCTATCAGATAAGCGACGGTGCCAACCTCAGCAACGGCAGCAAGCTGGTGATCGACGTGGCGGCGGTGGCCGACAAGCCGACCGTCAACCTGAGTCTGGTGGGCAACGGTATTCCCCTTTACAACCTGAGCTTCCCGAGCGCGGGGATCACCACGGGCCAGTTCCAGTCCGGCAACTTCGACAAGGGGGCCCTGGGGATCACCAAGACCCTGACCGATAGCACTTCTAGTAAGGACTCCGTGGTGGGCGGTGATGGCAACGACTACATCGTGAGCCAGAAGGGGGGCGGCGACCACTTCGTCGGTGGCAACGGCAATGACGTGCTGGTCGGTGGCAACTCAGTGTCGGGCGATACCCTCGACGGCGGCGTTGGAAATGACATTCTGGTCGCTGGGTTGGGTGGCGATACTCTCTATGGCGGTGCTGGTGATAAAGATATCGCTGTACTGTCCGGCAACCGTGCCGACTACGCCATCACAAAGGGCAGCGGATACTCGATCAATGATCGCTGGTTCAACTTCTCGGTCACGGAGAAGGGGGTCGGTATCACCAAGGCGCTGCACGACGTGGAGTATGTCCAGTTCGCCGACGGTGTCTACCAGATCAATCAGGATACGGGCGTGCTGACCCTGGTGCAGCCGGTGGTGGTCGACTACCCGCTGGAGGTGAGCGCCTCCCTGAGCGATCGGGATGGCAGCGAAGTGCTCGACAGCCTGGTACTGAGCGGGATGCCGAAGGGTGCTGCACTCTACAGCGGTAGCCAATTGCTGGGAACCGTCGGGGTTGATGGCAAGCTTACCCTCACCGCCAACAGCGGTCTGTGGAGTGAGATCGCGCTGGATGTGAAGTTGAGCGGACTGACGCTGCGAGTGCCGGGCAGCAGCGCCGGTCGGGTGGATCTCAAGGTGGAGGCGATCACACGCGAGTTGTATTCGGAGTCGTCAAACACCGCCAGCGACGAAGACAGTATCCGTCTGAGCTACTTCAATGCCACCGAAGGGGAGCCGGGCAACCAGGACCAGACCTATGGCAGTGAGCACAATATCGTTGTGGGGGATCTGGATGGCAGCGTTGTGCTGCCGGGTCAGAACTACAACATTGCCTTCATCGTTGATAGTTCCGGTAGTATCGGTGACGACGCGATAGAGACGATCCGCACACAACTGGAGAAGGTCTTTACCAGCCTCAAGACCAGTGCGGGCACTGACAATGCGGGTACCGTCAATATCTTCCTTGTGGATTTCGATACCACGACCCATGGCAGTGTCAGCGTCAATCTGACCGATAGCGGGGCATTAAAGACCTTGCTTGATGCCCTCAAGGGGATGTCCGCCGACGGTGGCACCAACTATGAGGCCGCATTCAGCAAGGCGGCGGACTGGTTTGCCGCAAGCACGGCGACAAGCAATGTGGATGCGAAGAACCTGGCCTACTTCATCACCGATGGCGAGCCGACCTTCTATGATCTCGGCACCACCACTAGGCTCCGTGATGTGAAGATCATCGACAGGGCTTTTGCCAATGACGACTATCTCAACGCTACTTCTTTGAACCTCAACAATTATGTGCTCGGCAATACCGTGGCCTATAGCGGTCTCGAAGTGGTCAACAGTAAAGGGGAAGTGATCAAGTGGACTCAAGTATGGGGTGGTTGGTCGGGGACCACGGTGGGAGTTATCGTCAAGGGCAGCAACGGCCAGAACCAGATCCAGCTGCTGGGCGGGGATGGGCGAAACAGCACCGATGAGGTTCGGGCCGACGCCTTGTTGGGTTACCAGCTGTTGACCGCAAAAGGGGTGACCGTCGAGGCGATCGGATTGGGTAATAACATTTCCTATAACGATCTCAAGTCCTACGACTCTGACGGTGTCATCATGACCGGCGTCAATGCTAGCGACTTGGCCAACACCATCTTGGGTAGCTCCGTCAACAACAAGCCGGGCAGTGACCGGATCGATGGCGGTGCGGGCGACGATATCCTGTTTGGCGACGCAGTACGCTTCACCGGCATCAGCGGGGAAGGGTATGCGGCCATCAAGCAGTATGTGAGCGGCAAGCTGGGGGCAGGGTCGGTGACCGATGCCCAGGTGCACGCCTACATCACGGATCACGCCAGCGAGTTCGATCAGTCGTCGGCCAATGACAAGGGTGACACCCTCCTCGGTGGTGATGGCAATGACATCCTGTTCGGTCAGGGGGGTGATGACTTCCTGTACGGCGGTGCCGGCAACGACACCCTGTTCGGTGGTAGCGGCAACGACACCCTCTATGGGGAAAGCGGCAACGATCGCCTCTATGGCGGCAGTGGCAACGACACCCTCTATGGCGGTACCGGCAACGACATATTGAGCGGCGGGCTGGGCAACGACATCCTGATCGGGGGGGCCGGCAACGACATCCTCATGGGGGATGCAGGTGCTGATACCTTCACCTGGCTGAAGGGGGATACCGAGGCTGGCAAGGTGGCCAAGGACTACATCGTCGATTTCAGCAAGTCGGAAGGGGACAAGCTGGATCTGAGCGACTTGCTCGACAGCGATGGCAGCAAGAGCGAGAGCTCCCTGAAGAGCCTGCTCTCGGTGTTCCAGGACAGCGAAGGGGTGCATCTGCAAGTCAAGGAGAGCAGTGCCGCGCCGGTGACCCAGGAGATAGTGCTGATGAACCACACCTTCGACACTCTGACGGGCGGTTCAGGGACGACTGCCAACCAGGTGATCGACTTCATGTTGCAAAACAACATGTTGGATATCAACAAGTAACAGCCAAGCGGGCTGGGCAAAAGCGGCAGAGCAATCTGCCGCTTTTTTTTATGGGGGATTTTTGGGTGGATGGACGCAGACGAGGGGGAGGGCAATGCAAGGAGAAGATAAAAAAGGGCGCCCTTCAAGAGAAGGGCGCCCGGGGTAGACGGGATGATTGCCAGAGGATCAGGCGTTGACCCCTGCCAGGCGGGAGCCGCGCTGGAAGCAGTTGGCCAGCAGCAGCAAGGTGGTGACACCGACGGTGCCGAGCACCAGCCAGGGCAACCAGGGTTGCCCCTGGGCCATGGCGTAGTCGTGCAGGGCACCGCCCCCCACGTAACCCGTCATGCCCCCGAGCGCCAGCCCCAGTCGGCTGAAGCCCATGTAGCTGCCCCGCGCCCCCGGTTGTGCCAGCTTGGTCATCAGGGTTTCCCGCGCCGGCTCGGCGATGACGATGCCGAGATAGAAGCAGGCGAGCAGCAGGAAGACGGCGGGCAAGGTGGTGGTAAAGGCCACCAGCCCGATCCCCGTGGTC
The DNA here is from genome assembly GCF_013168745.1 of Aeromonas sp. TW 6. Classification (NCBI taxonomy): domain Bacteria; kingdom Pseudomonadati; phylum Pseudomonadota; class Gammaproteobacteria; order Aeromonadales; family Aeromonadaceae; genus Aeromonas; species Aeromonas sp. TW 6. The sequence continues at coordinate 6,279 of NZ_JABERS010000066.1, forward strand.
ATCAGCAGCACCCCCGCCATCAGGCGGTTCTCCAGCTTGAAGTGGCGCTCGCCGAACCGGGCAAGGGGGTAGAGCAGGGCCAGGGAGATGGCCGTCTCCAGGGTATACATCCAGCCCACCGCCGTGGTGCTGCCCGCCATCTGTTTGACCAGAATGGGGAAGATCAGCATGACCTGCACCCAGAGCGCGTAGTAGCCGCTTAAGATCAGCACCAGTCGGCAGAAGGCCTTGTCCGCCAGCACCTGGCCGAGGCCGTCCCGGATCGGCGTCGGGCGCACCGAAAGCTTGTAGGGGGGCAGGATCAGCAGGTTGCACAGGGCGGCGCAGACGAACAGGCCGGCACCCAGCAGGCAGACATATTCAAAATCGAAGTTGAGCAGCCAGCTGCCGAGCAGGGCTCCCACCACGGCGCCGGCGCTCTCCAGCATCATCAGCAGGGAGATGTAGCGACCCCGCTCCCGTGGCCGGGTGAACTTGATCACCAGGGCGGCGCGGGGGGGATCGAACAGGCAGCCACCCAGCCCCGAGATGATGCAGGAGAGGATCAGCTCCAATCCGCTCTGGGCATAGGCCAGGCTGGCAAACCCCAGCGCCCGCAGCAGCATGCCGCAGACGATGAGGGGGCGCGCCCCGAACTTGTCGGCGAGGGAGCCGCCAAAGACCCCCAGCCCTTGCTGGGTAAGCTGACGCAGCCCCAGTGCCAGTCCGACCACACCGGCGGCCCAGCCCAGTTGGTCGACGAAGCGCAGGCTGATCATGGGCATCACCACGAAAAAGCCCAGGATCACCAGCAGGGAATCCAATGCCAAGAACCACCGCCCCAACCGCCTCGCCCGATCCACCATGACCCTGATACCTCTGTTTGCTTCGCTGATATTGTTGTCTTTCTTGCCCGAACGGCGCCGTCACCAAACAGAGCCAAGGGGGATGACAACTCCCTGGCTCGGTGGCGTTCAGCCGGTTCATGACGATTGATGCTGCTATTCTGGTGGGGCTCCAGATATAGTGGTAGCCGACAACTGGCTATATTTCATATTGGATTTGGTTATGGCTATGACCCTCGACGATTTGCAACTGCTGCTGGATGTGGCCAACCGTGGCAGCTTCAGCAAGGTGGCCGCCATTCGCGGCTGGTCACAACCCATGGTGAGCCAGCGCATTGCCGTGCTGGAGCAGGAGCTGGGCCAGTCCCTGTTCCGTCGCCATCGTCGGGGGGCCACCCCGACCCCGGCCTGCGAGCAGTTTCTGCCTGCCGCGACTGCGGCCCTGAGCGCACTGGAAGGGGGGCGGCTGGCGATGCAGGGGGCGCCTGCATTGCCGCGGATCCGGCTTTCCTGCCTCCCCTCTCTGACCACGGCGGTGTTCGGCCCCCTGCTGCTGGCCCTGGTGGACGAGACCTTCGAGATCCGCTGCAACACGGATCACTCTGGCATCATCATGCAGGAGTTGCTGACCGGCGAGACCGACGTGGGCTTCATTCTCAAGTGCCCTGCCATCGCGGGCATCCAGCTCGAACTGCTTTACCGTTCCCCGATCATCGCCGTGGCCTGCGCCACCCACCCGCTGGCCGGGCGGCAGGGGCTGACCCTGCAGGACATTGCCAACGAGCGGCTGGCGCCCCAGCAGTGGGGGACGGGCTGCGACGAGCTGATCCTGCAGTTGCGTCTGCTGCGCCAGGTGGCGAGCCCGCTGCACGCCATCCAGCCAGCGAGTGCGGCACGGGAGCTGGCGCTGGAGCACGGCTTCATCACCCTGATGCCGGCGCTCGCCATCACTCGGGATCTGGAGTTCGGTCGCCTGGTGAAGCTGGACGTGGTGGATCTGCCACCGGATCACTGGGACGTGATGATGGCCTGGCGCAGCGGCAAGCGCCCCAATCCCGCCAAGGAACGGGTGCTGGAGGCGGCCCGTACCCTGGCCCGGCGCTGGTCGGGCAAGCGGACATAAAAAAGCGCCGGACCAGGCCGGCGCTCTTCGCTTATTCCCCTTGATGCCCGCTCAGACTCAGTAGCTGGCCTTGAGGGTGACGCCGGAGAAGGCGCTGAACCCGCTCAGCTGCACGTGCCAGGTCCCCGCCTTGGGGGCGTTCAGGGTACAGGTTTCGGCATTGCCGCTCTTGTAGGGGCGGCAGTCATAGCTGCTGGCGGTCGGTGCGCTGCCGAACTTCACGTAGAGATCCGCATCCCCGCTGCCGCCGCTGCTGGTCACCACCAGCTGGCTTCTGCCGGCGGGCACCTCGACGGTGAAGTTCAGCTTGCCCCCCTTGGCGGCGGTGAGATTGCTCACCGGTACCCCGTTTTGCAGCACGCTGCCCGGTTGGGGCGTGGTGCCGCCGCAGGTGGCATTGACCCCGACGGCGGTGAAGGCGGCTGCCACGTCGCTCACGCTGTAGCCGAGATCCGTGGCAGCCCTGGTTACCCCGCACGCCCCCTGATCGAAGGTGGTGTTGGGGCCCCAGTAGAGGCGGTTGGCCAGCACGAACACCTCGAACGCCTTGCGGGTTTGCCAGCCGCTGGTGTTGGCCAGCAGGTAGAAGGCGCGGTTGTAGACCCCGGAGCTGTGGTGCACGTCGATGCCGTCATAGTAATCGCTGGCGTGGCCGATGGACTTGCCGTCCCGGGCCGGGTCCTCGAAGTAGCGCAAGGAGCCGTTGCCCTTGAAGATCTGGGCCCCCACCAGCCAGTCGTTGCTGCCCTTCATGTAGTATTCGGCCGCTTCCCCCGCCATGTCGGAGAAGGCCTCGTTGATGCCGCCAGACTGACCGGAGTAGACCAGTCCTGAGTTCTGCTCGGTGAAGCCATGGCTCACCTCGTGGGCCGCCACATCCAGGCTCACCAGCGGATAGAAGGTGGTGGCCCCGTCGCCGAAGGTCATCTGGCTGCCGTCCCAGAAGGCGTTCTCGTAGTTGCGGCTGTAGTGCACCCGCATCTTGAGCTTGAAGCTCAGCGGCGCCGTGTTGTACCAGTTGCGGTACATGTCGAACACCACGTTGCCGAAGTAGTGGGCATCGTTGAGAGGGGAATAGGCACCGTTGATCTCCTTGACCGTGTTCTCCGGGCAGGTGAACTGGTGGATGGTGCCCCCCGTGGTGCCGTGATTCATGTTGAGGGTGTCCACGTTGGTCCCCGTCATGCGGCAGTTGTCATCCACCTGCAGGGGGCCAAAGTCGGCGCCGTAGAAATACTTGCCGGTCTTGACGTTGCCCCCCGGGCCGGTAGCGTCCTTGTGGTTGATCCCCTCCCAGCGTTTGAGCTCGCTGCCGGTCTGGGCGTCGATCATCACGAAGGGGCGGCTCGGTTCCTTGCTGGCGGCGAGCCAGGAGACCAGATAGACCAGTCTGGCCTGGCCGGTCTCATCCTGCATCACGAACAGCTTGACCTGTTCGTTGCTCCCCTTGGCACCGCTGCGAGCCTGGCGTGCGGCGTCGCTGGCGGAGAGGGCAACGGCCGGGCCCGTCAGGTCGGCATCGATCTTGCGCAGCATGGTGCCGGACACCTGATTGACCTGGCCCCCCAGCGCCTGATCGGCCACCAGAACCTGGCCCCACACCGGAATCCCCTGCCAGGTCTGCTCATAGCGTATCCGCTGCTGGCCATTGGGCAGCGTCACCGCCCGCACCTTGCGAAACTCGCCATCCCCGGCGCCAAGGGCGCCAATCTTGGCGGCGCCACTCACCGCACCGGCCAGGTCGGAGACCTGGTTCACTTCCACCTGTTCTGCCGCCATGGCGGCGCTTCCCCAGCAGGCCAGCATGACGGCCAAATAGACTTTGTTCATCTCGTCTTTCCTTAGTCGATGAAGATTACACGCCGGGTCCGTTGCCCGGCGCTCTTACACTAGTGGGAAGGGGGAAAATAACGGCCTGTCATTTGTCACAGGGCAGCGAAAACAGGTAGCACGATTCACTTTTACAGCGCCAATCATCCACAAATACTGGTAATGGCAGCATGTTGAACCGCTGCGAGGGGTGATTGATGGCCTGGGGGCAAGGTGCCCGCATGGGGATCGCCATATGGGGGTTGCCAGCGGGGAAGCCGGTTGAAAAGTCCTTGGCAAACAAGGGATTGATTGACTACATTGGCTCCCATGACGGCAGATGGCCGGAGTGGAACCGGGGAGGAGTGGCGATGTTTTCATGGCAACTGGATGACGAGCTGGCGCTCCTGTTCCTGCAACCCGACATGGCCAGCGAGCTGTTTCGCCTCTGTCAGCGCAACCGCGATTACCTCTCCCAGTGGCTGCCCTGGGTGCCCCACATCCAGCAGCCCGCCGACAGCGCCGCCTTCATTCGCCACGCCATCGAGAAGTTTGCCCGGGGGGAGGGGCTGACCACGGCCATCGAGTATCAGGGGGAGGTGGTCGGCGTCATCGGTTACAACCAGATCGATCAGGATCTCGGCAAGGTGACCATCGGCTACTGGCTGGCGGAGCGCTGGCAGGGGCACGGCATCATCACCCGGGCCTGCCAGGCCTTGATCCATCACGCCTTCGAGGAGATGGGGATGGAGAAGGTAGAGATCAGCGCCGCCCTCGAGAACGAGGCGAGCCGGGCCGTGTGCGAGCGGCTGGGAATGACCCAGGAGGGGATCACCCGGCGGGCGGAGCGGCTGGCGGACAGGGTGGTGGATCATGTGCACTACGGCCTGCTGCGGGACGAGTGGCTGAGGCTGAGGGATCTCTGATGACCTTCCTGTCCGCTTCCAACCTCCTGAGGGTGAGATGACGACGCTGCCCCACATTGCCACCCCCCGTACCCGGCTGACCGTGCTGACCCCGGAGCGGGCCTGCCTGATGGTGGATTTCTATCTGCGCAATCGCGCCCACCTGTCCCCCTGGGAGCCCAGGCGGGAGGAGAGCTTCTACACCCTGGCTCACTGGCAGACCCGCTTGCGCGACGGTTACGGCCACTATTTCGAGGGCAGTGCCGTGCAACTGGTGGCGCTCGATCCCAGGGGGGAGCGGGTGCTCGCCACCTGCAATTTCACGAACATTGTGATGGGCATGTTCAAGGCGTGCCACCTGGGCTATGCCATCGACAAGGAGCACGAGGGGCAGGGCCTGATGCAGGAGGTGGTGGCCGCTGGCATCGATCACCTGTTCCGGGAGCGGGGCCTGCATCGCATCATGGCCAGCTACATGCCCGCGAACCTGCGAAGCGGCGCGCTCCTCGAACGGCTGGGGTTCGAGCAGGAGGGATACGCTCGGGACTATCTGATGATCAACGGCCGCTGGGAGGACCACGTCCTCACCGCGCTCATCAATCCCGCTGGCTAGCAGAGCCGTTGTCGAAAGGGGGGCTGGCGGGTGACCGCCATCGCTTTTTCACTGCAAGATCGCACTATCTGTACGCCTCTCATACCCCTGGGGATAAAAGCGTGTAAAATTGCGCCCTGAATTTTCCCGGCCGGCAGACGCAGGCCGCGACTCCATACATGCAAGGCAGACATTGTGACAGAAGTAGATAGATTCGCGGACATTCGCCCCTATCGCGATGAAGAAGTACCGGCTGCCATCGAGCGGCTGATCCAGGATGACGAGTTTATCGGCGCCATCGCCAAATACCGCTTCGGTTCCCTGATGAGCTGGCTGGGTTGGGCCATTCGCCCGCTGATCCGCCAGTTCCTGCGCCACAAGTGGGCCAAGGTCAGCACCATCCATCAGGTACAGATGGGGGTGACCCGCTACATGACCCGGATGATCGCCACCTCCACCCAGGGAGTGAGCTTCTCCGGGCTCGAACACCTCAAGAAGGAGCAGGGCTACCTGTTCGTCTCCAACCACAGGGACATCGCCATGGATCCGGCGTTCGTCAACTGGGGGCTGCACACCCACGGGTTCGATACCGTGCGCATCGCCATCGGCGACAACCTGCTGCGCAAGCCCTGCGCCACCGAGCTGATGAAGCTCAACAAGAGCTTCATCGTCAAGCGCTCCGCCAAGGGGCCGCGGGAGATGATGAAGGCCCTCGGCGAGCTGTCGGCCTACATCGGCCAGTCGGTGCATGAGGGGCACTCCATCTGGATCGCCCAGAAGGAGGGGCGCGCCAAGGACGGGGATGACAAGACGGATCCGGCCATCCTCAAGATGTTCTACGTGGACGGCAAGAAGCAGAAGATCGAGTTCGTCGACTACATGCGCAGCCTCAACATCGTGCCGGTGAGCATCAGCTACGAGCTGGATCCCACCGACAAGGCCAAGGCGCGCGAGCTCTACGAGAAGTCGGTCAACGGCAGCTACGAGAAGGGCGAGTTCGAGGACATCGAGAGTATCGTCGCGGGCATCGTCGGCCAGAAGGGGCGGGTACACGTCTCCTTCGGCGCCCCCATCACCGAGGGCTTCAGCGATCCGGACGAGCTGGCGGCGCTCATCGACAAGGCGATCTGGAGCAGCTATCGCCTCTTCCCGGGCAACTACCTCGCGGCGGATGTGCCCGGCAAGGCCAGCACCATAGAGCAGAGCGCCTTCCTGACTCGCCAGTCCGAGGTGCCACAAGAGCACAAGGCCATCTGGCGCGCCATGTACGCCAAGCCGGTGGAAAACGCCGGCAAGGTTTGAATGGCACCGCTTTTGAGCGGGTGATGGAAAAAAACGGGAGCAGATGCTCCCGTTTTTGCGTCTGGTCAAAGTCGGGGGAGATTGGGTAGTGAATAATATTGTTTCAACTGGTACGATCATCGGGTGAATGGGCGAGTATCTCTTGGCAGGGGCGGACGAGTATGCAACAGTGACTCGGCGCCATCGGCTTGGAAGCGACAGCGCCCCCGTCTGCACGGATGGCAGACGAGACGATAAAAGGACCTTCAATGGTCCTTTTTCATTGGTGCACAAAGATAGACCACAGATATACCTAAGGATGCGAACCTCATGATCACCGGCAGTCTGGATACCTTGCAACGCACCCCCTTGCCCGCCCCCCTGAACCGTATCGTGGCCGAGGTGGTGCAAAGCGTCGAACGCTGGCTGCACGCCCCCCTCGGCAAGCAGGAGGTCGACGGCCTCACGCTGTTCTGCCTGGTGAGCGAGGATCTGACAGAGCCGGTGGCGGATCGCCGGGGCGAGTTTCATGAGCAGTATCTGGACATCCAGCTGCTGCTGCGCGGCGAGGAGTGGATCGGCGTGGGCCCTCACGCCTACAGCCGGGACGGTGCCGACCATCCTCACCCCGATCTCTGGTTCGTCGATGATGAGCAGACCAGTTATCTGGCGTTGCAGCCCGGCGACTTCGCCATCTTCTGGCCGGGAGAACTGCATCGCCCCCTCTGTACCCTGACGACCCCAGGTCCGGTCAAGAAGCTGGTCGTCAAGGTTCACCAGTCGCTGCTGACCGGCGCCTGAGTGGCAACCGGGGCCTGAAGTCCCGAGTGATTGGGCCAACAAAGGCCCGTTGCGAATCGCTGATTCGACGCGCGCGCCAGACGAACGGTCTGCGCCCAACGATTTGAAAAATTGGACGCACCCTCCTGCGACCATAAGCCCCCGGCAGGGGAATCCCATCCATCGCTGGATGACACGACACTGTCGGCGTAAAGCCGAAGCACAGGAAGATGTAGAACATGAGCAAGTTGGTATTGATCCTTAACTGCGGTAGCTCTTCCCTGAAATTTGCCGTAATGGACGCTGAAACGGGCGAGGACATGCTGTCCGGCCTGGCCGAATGCTTCAATCTGGATGACGCACGTATCAAATGGAAACTCCACGGGGTCAAGGGCGACGCCATGCTGGGCGCCGGTGCTGCGCACCAGGAAGCCCTCGACCACATCGTGGGCCACATCCTGCCCCAGGATCCCGCCCTGGCCGATCAGCTGGTCGCCATCGGCCATCGCATCGTGCACGGCGGCGAGCAGTTCTCCCGTTCCGTTCGCATCGATGACGGCGTGATTGCCGGCATCGAAGCCGCTATTCCGTTCGCCCCCCTGCACAACCCGGCGCACCTCATCGGCATCCGTGCCGCCCTCAAGGTGTTCCCGGCCCTGGCCGACAAGAACGTGGCCGTGTTCGACACCGCCTTCCACCAGACCCTGCCAGAGGAAGCCTACCTCTACGCGCTGCCCTACAAGCTCTATCGCGAGAACGGCATCCGTCGTTACGGCGCCCACGGCACCTCCCACCGCTTCATCGCCGAAGAGACCGCCAAGGCGCTGGGCAAACCGCTCCATGAGCTCAACATCATCAACTGCCACCTGGGCAACGGTGCCTCCGTCTGCGCCATCAAGAACGGCGAGTCCGTCGACACCTCCATGGGGCTGACCCCGCTGGAAGGGCTGGCGATGGGCACTCGCTCCGGTGACATCGACCCTGCCATCGTCTTCTTCATGCACGACAACCTGGGTTACAGCGTGGACAAGATCAACCAGGTGCTGACCCGCGAATCCGGCCTGCTGGGCATGACCGAGGAGAGCAGCGACTGCCGCTACGTCACCGGCAACTACGCCACCGACGCCGGTGCCAAGCGCGCGCTGGATGTCTTCACCTATCGCGTTGCCAAGTACGTCGGTGCCTATGCTGCCGCCATGGATGGTCGCCTGGACGCCCTGGTGTTCACCGGCGGCATCGGCGAGAACGCCGCCATGGTGCGCGAGATGGTGCTGGCCAGACTGGCCCTGCTCGGCTTCAAGATCGACAAGGAGGCCAACAACGCCGCCGTGCTGGGCGGTGAAGGCCCCATCACCGTCGAAGGCAGCCGTCTGGCACTGGTGATGCCCACCAACGAAGAGCTGGTGATCGCCCGTGATGCCCTGAGCCTGGTCGGCTAAGGCACCCTCTGGTGATGACAACGCCCGGCTCCTGCCGGGCGTTGTCGTTTCGGCAATAGTGATCGGCCTGTCATTTGACATGGGGGACCAGATGCGTACCCTGACCGCTGTGTGATATTGCGGAGGTAACGATGAAAGAGATGTTTTTCAACTGGTTGTCAGGCCTGGGGGTCGATGTGACCCCCATGATGGCCCTGGTGATCGCCCTGGGGTTCATCGTGCTGACCGCCATGGTGCTGCACCTGGTGCTGCACCGCATCCTGCTGGTGCGCCTGGGGGGGCTGCTTGGCAAGACCAAGCAGATGTGGCTGCCGCCCCAGTTGCAGCAACGCCTCTTCTACCGGCTCGCCTTCGTGTTCCAGGGCGCCGTGCTGCTCGGTCAGGCGGAGATCTGGCTGCCCAAAGCGTCCGAGAGCCTGGCGCTTATCGAGTTGCTGGCCCAGCTCTGGATCCTGCTGTTCCTGCTGCTGGCCCTGTTCGCCCTGCTCGACTGCCTGCTCTCCCTGAGCCGCCATACCCGGCTTGGGCGGGATCTGCCCCTGCGCGGCATCTTCCAGGGGGTGAAACTGGTGGCCAGCATCCTGGTGGGCATCCTGATGATCGCCCTGCTGCTCGGCAAGTCGCCCCTCTTCCTGTTCAGCGGCCTGGGGGCCATGACCGCGGTCCTGATGCTGGTGTTCAAGGACCCCATCCTCGGCCTGGTGGCGGGTATCCAGCTCTCCGCCAACCGCATGCTGAGCGTCGGTGACTGGCTGCAGATGGACAAGTACGGGGCGGACGGCGAGGTGACCGACATCGGCCTCACCACGGTCAAGGTGTCGAACTGGGACAAGACCATCACCACCATCCCCACCTATGCCCTCATCTCCGACTCCTTCAAGAACTGGCAGGGGATGACCGAATCCGGCGGGCGCCGCATCAAGCGCAGCGTCAACATCGACATGACCAGCGTGCGCTTCCTCACCTCGCAGGAGCAGTTGCAGCTCAAGCAGGCCAGGTTGCTGGCACCCTACCTCAGCCGCAAGGAGCAGGAGCTCAGCAGCTACAACCAGCAGCTCAGCGATGCCATCAGCTGCCCCATCAATGGTCGCCACCTCACCAACCTCGGCACCCTGCGCGCCTATCTGGACGCCTACCTGCGGGCCCATGCGGGCATTCGCAAGGACATGACCCTGATGGTGCGCCAGTTGGCACCGACCACGGACGGCCTGCCGCTGGAGATCTACTGCTTCACGGCGACCACCGCCTGGGCCGAGTATGAAGGGATACAGGCTGATATTTTCGACCACATATTTGCGATAATTGAGCAATTCCATCTGCGTTTGCATCAGTCGCCAACCGGTTATGACATGCACAGTTGGAAAAACGGCTGATCCCGCTTATGGCAAGGTGCCGCGGCGCAGCGCGGCACCGTATTTAATCACCGACCCGTCAGCACGTGGCGGTTGAAATTTGCATGGCAGAGGAGAAAAATGGCGGCCTTCTCTTCGCCCCGGGCGCGCCCGTCGCCTCCGCGCTGGCCAGAGTGCTGAACCACCCCCTTTATCACAGGAAAGTTATGAAGCTCCTCCACAACACGGCGGCCGCACTGTGCTGCTCCCTGATCCTGGCCGCCATGCCCGCCCTCGCCATCGAATATGCCCTGCCCGCAGCCAACAGCCGCCTGGTGGGGGAGAACCTGGACTACGTGGTGTCCCCGGAAGAGGCGGGCCAACCCCTGGAAGCGGCAGCGGCCAGATTCCAGCTCGGCTTGACCAACATGCTGGAAGCCAACCCCAAGGCAGACCCCCTGTTGCTGCAGGCGGGCGAGAAGCTGGTCGTGCCGCACCAGCTGATCCTGCCGGATGCCCCCCGTGAAGGCATCGTGCTGAACGTCGCCGAGATGCGCCTCTACTACTACCCCAAAGGCAAGAAGGTGGTGGAAGTGCTGCCGATTGGCATCGGCCAGCTCGGCACCGACACCCCGGAAGACTGGGTGACCAGCGTGCAGCGCAAGAAGGCGGGCCCGACCTGGACCCCGACCGCGAAGATGCACGCCGAGTACGCCGCCCGTGGCGAGACCCTGCCTGCGGTCTGGCCGGCCGGTCCGGACAACCCCATGGGGCTGTTCGCGCTCTACATCGGCAAGATGTACGCCATCCACGGCACCAACGCCCAGTTCGGCATCGGCCTGCGGGTGAGCCATGGCTGCGTGCGTCTGCGCAACGACGACATCGAGTACCTGTTCAAGCAGGTCCCGGTCGGTACCCGCGTCCAGTTCGTGAACCAGCCCATCAAGGCCTCTGTCGAGCCGGATGGCCGCCGCTACCTGGAAGTGCACCAGCCCCTCTCCCGCAACCAGGAGGAGTTCAACTCCAGCCTGCCGGCCCCGCTGCCCATGTCCACCGCCGTGACCCGCTTCATCGCCCACGCGGACAGCGACTCCCAGCTGGTCAAGCAGGCCCTGGAGCAGCGCAGCGGCATGCCCATCGCCATCAACCGCTGATCCCGCCCGTCGGTATTCCGAGCCCCGGCCACTGTCGGGGCTTTTTTATGGCGCGGGGGAGGGGATCATCAGGGTAAACCCTTGGCAGATCGGGATAAAATCCGGCCTTATTGCAATTGAGTGGTTGCTTGGTTAGGTGTTAAACGTTTTACATGTGTTTTTTATTTGTTAAAAGTGGTTGTGGTCCGGCGATCTGCTGATTACTCTAGGCCGGTTTTTTTAAGGAAGAGTCCGTCGCAAGAACGGGCGCAGACGTCACATAACGGAGTTTTGAATGACAGCTAGCACCCCCATGCTCATCACCTTTCTGGTGTACATCCTCGGGATGGTATTGATCGGCTTCATCGCCTATCGCGCCACCCGTAACTTTGACGACTACATTCTCGGCGGCCGCCGGATGGGGAGCTGGGTGACCGCCCTCTCCGCCGGCGCCTCCGACATGAGTGGCTGGCTCCTGATGGGCCTGCCCGGCGCCGTCTTCATCGGCGGCATCTCCGAGAGCTGGATCGCCATCGGCCTCATCATCGGCGCCTACTTCAACTGGCGCTGGGTGGCCGGTCGGCTGCGGGTTCACACCGAGAAGAACCGCAACGCTCTGACCCTGCCGGACTACTTCACCTACCGCTTCGAAGACAAGAGCCGGGTGCTGCGCATCCTCTCCGCCCTGGTGATCCTGCTGTTCTTCACCATCTACTGCGCCTCCGGCGTGGTGGCCGGTGCCCGCCTGTTCGAGAGCACCTTCGGCATGAGCTATGACACCGCCCTCTGGATCGGTGCCGCGGCCACCATCACCTACACCTTCTTCGGCGGCTTCCTCGCGGTAAGCTGGACCGACACCGTGCAGGCGACCCTGATGATCTTCGCCCTCATCCTGACCCCGGTGTTCGTCATCATCGCCGTGGGCGGCATCGACACCGCCATGGTGCAGGTGGCGGCGCAGAACGCCAGCAACCTCGACATGTTCAAGAACCTGGACTTCATCGCCATCATCTCCCTGATGGCCTGGGGCCTGGGCTACTTCGGTCAGCCCCACATCCTGGCGCGCTTCATGGCGGCGGACTCCCACCACTCCATGGCCAGCGCCCGTCGCATCAGCATGACCTGGATGGTGCTCTGCCTGGGCGGCGCCGTGGCCATCGGTTTCTTCGGCCTGGCCTACTTCTCCACCTTCACCGAGCAGGCGGGCGGCGTGACCACCAACCCGGAGCGCGTCTTCATCGAGCTCTCCAAGATCCTGTTCAACCCCTGGATTGCCGGCGTGCTGCTCTCCGCCATCCTGGCGGCGGTGATGAGTACCCTCAGTTGCCAGCTGCTGGTCTGCTCCAGCGCCATCACCGAGGATCTCTACAAGCCCTTCCTGCGCAAGAACGCCTCCCAGAAAGAGCTGGTGTGGGTCGGCCGCGCCATGGTGCTGCTGATCGCCCTGGTGGCCATCGCCGTCGCCACCAACCCGGAAAACCGGGTGCTGGGGCTGGTGAGCTACGCCTGGGCCGGTTTCGGTGCCGCCTTCGGCCCCGTGGTGCTGCTCTCCGTGCTCTGGTCCCGCATGACCCGCAACGGCGCCCTGGCGGGCATGCTGGTCGGTGCCCTGACCGTCATCATCTGGAAGCAGTTCGGCTGGCTGGGTCTGTACGAAATCATCCCGGGCTTCCTGTTTGCCACCCTGGCCATCGTGCTGTTCAGCCTGCTGGACAAGGCTCCCTCCAAGGCCATGCAGGATCGCTTCGCAGAAGCCGAGCAGGAGTTCCAGAGCCCCATGGCAGACGCCATCGCGGCAAAATAACCCCCGCCTCGACGACAAAAGCCCCGCAACTGCGGGGCTTTTTAATGGGCAAAACATGCCCATGGCAGGGATTAGGCGGGACGCCTGCCCAGCCGCCGCACATCCTGGCGGGCGGCGGCTCCGGCCTGGCTGAGCCAGCGCTGGCGGGCCCCCTCATCCGAGGTGTGGACGGGCCCCAGATGCTGGCGGTGGGTCAGCCGGATGCCGCACAGCCCCAGCACCGGCTTGTCCAGGGTGCGCTCCAGGGGGGCACCCTGCCACCAGCGGTAATACCAGGGGGGGCTGTCCATGGTGAGCAGCAGGCGCGCCGTCTTGCCGGCGAGCAATTGCTCCGGGTGGGCCTTCCCCGGCTGGTAGCGAAAGGCGAAACCCGGCAGCAGGGTGCGATCCAGCAGCCCCTTGAGCCGGGCTGGCAGGTGGCCCCACCAGACGGGGGCGACGATCACCAGATGGTGGGCTTGCGTCAGGCTCTGCTGCACCGCCTGCAGATCGGACTCGAGGGGCTGCACCTCGTCATAGCCATGGTGAAGATCCGGCGCGAAGGCGAGCTCCCCCACGTGATGCAGGGTGACGCGCGCGCCCCTTTGCTCGGCGCTGCGGGCATACTCCCGGGCGAGGGCGTGGCAGAGGCTGTCGGGTTTGGGGTTGCCGTTGAGAACAAGCAGGTTGGGGGTCATGGTATGGCTCCTTGAAGTGAGCCCCCATTACACCCCTTGTCCCATGGGACAGAGTCAAGCCACCTTTTGCCCCCGATCCGCGGCGGCGGGATGATCCCGCCCGTCGGGGGATTGCCGCGCCGGGGCGCCATAGCGGCAGGGGTGCTGCGCCAGCAGCGTGGCGCACTGGCTCAAGCCCTGATGCTGGCGTTGCAGCCGGGCGACCTCCGCCTCGATCTGCGCCAGCTTGTCCGCGATAAGCTGCTCCACCTTCTGCCAGGGGAAGTGATCGAGGCTGGTGACGCCCGCGAGCAGGGGAACCAGCTCCCCGAGCTTGCAGCCAAGCCGCTGGGCCTCGCGGATAAAGCCGACCCACTCCAGATCCTCGGCCCGGTAGACGCGATACTTGCCGCGCCGCCTGGGCTTGGGCAGCAGCCCGAGCTGCTCGTAGAGACGGACCGCCTTTGGGGTGGTGCCCGCCAGCCGGGCAAATTCGCCGATATACATGGTGCTGCTCGCAAAGGGGGTGAAGGTACCCACTATAGGCCAGTGGCAGGTGGGAATGCATCCCCACGAGGGAGGGGCTATTTGGATTGACAGTGTAGTGGTCTAATCATTCCGGGATGACAGGGAACATCTACTTTGCCAAACAAGTCTGCTATCGAAATAATGGGTGTCCTAGGGAAGGTGCGAATAAGCGGGGAAATTCTTCTCGGCTGACTCAGTCATTTCATTTTTTCAGTTTGAGCCGATCTTTTCTCCCGTAAATGCCTTGAATCAGCCTATTTAGACCGTTTCTTCGCCATTT